>JAIBBY010000046.1 GCA_019694455.1 Pirellulales bacterium | reverse complement strand
AGATGACATGTCGAAATAGAGGCAGAACTCGTACGGGTGAGGACGCATCCGCACCGCGTTGAATTCCTTCTACATCTTGTAGTCGATCCAGGTGGTGATCACATCCTTGGTGAAGACCTCGCCGCGGAGCAAGAACTCGTGATCCGCGTGTAGCGCGTTCAGCGCTTCGTCGAGCGAACCCGGCGTCTTCGGCACCTTGGCCAATTCTTCGGGCGGCAGATCGTAGATATCCTTGTCGAGCGGTTCGCCCGGATTGATCTTGTTCTGAATCCCGTCGATCACGGCCATCAGCATGGCCGAGAAAGCCAGATACGGATTGCAGCTTGGATCGGGGCAACGGAACTCGACACGCTTGGCCTTGGGACTGGGACTGTACATCGGAATGCGGCACGAGGCCGAGCGGTTCCGCTGCGAGTACGCCAGATTGACCGGCGCTTCGTAACCCGGCACGAGTCGCTTGTAGCTGTTCGTGGTCGGGTTGGAGAACGCCAGAATCGCCGGCGCGTGCTTGAGCAGACCACCGATGGCGTGCATGGCCATCTCGCTCAAACCGGCATAGCCACTGCCTGCGAACAACGGATCGCCACCCTTCCACAACGAAATGTGGGTGTGCATGCCCGAGCCATTGTCGCCAAAGAGCGGCTTGGGCATGAAGGTGACGGTCTTGCCATTGCGCTTGGCCACGTTCTTGATGATGTACTTATAGAGCATCATCGCGTCGGCCATCTTGACCAGTTCGTTGAAGCGCAGGTCAATTTCGCTCTGACCGGCGGTGCCAACCTCATGGTGCTGCGCTTCGACGTCCAATCCGGCGTCGATCAATGTCTGCATCATCTCGTTACGGAGATTCATCAGTTGATCGGCCGGCGGCACCGGGAAGTAGCCTTCCTTGTAGCGCAGCTTGTAGCCGAGGTTGGGGCCTTCGTCGCGACCGCGGTTCCATTCGCCTTCGATGCTGTCGAGGTGATAAAAGCCCTCGTAGTTCTTCTGATCGAAGCGCACGTCGTCGAAGATGAAGAACTCCGCCTCCGGCCCGATGAAGCAGGTGTCGGCGATGCCGGTGCTCTTCAGATAATTGACCGCCTTGCGCGCGACATTGCGCGGATCGCGCGTGTAATCCTCGCGCGTGATCGGATCCTGAATATTGCAAAGCATTGCCAAGGTCGGCAGCTCGCAGAACGGATCGATGAAGGCCGTGTCGGGCTGCGGCACGACGAGCATGTCGCTCTCGTTGATCGCCTGCCACCCGCGGATGCTCGAACCATCGAAGCCGAGACCGTCTTCGAAGGTGTCCTCGTCCAGCTTGGTGACCGGGATGGTGAAGTGCTGCATCAAACCGGGAAAGTCGATGAAACGCAGGTCAATTGCCTTGACGTTTCGCTCCCGGCAGAGCGCCAATACCTCTTGTGGCTTCACGGAATCTTCCTTTCCAACAACAAATACGACGGACCCAGAAGGATGGTACGAGCCGCCGCCCTCGAAACAGATCTTGCTGCGCCGCTCTTGGAGCTGGCTCAGGCTCGCCAGGCGGGTGCGCCTCTCGTGACAAGAAGCGCCATCGGCGGCTCGAAGCCGAGCGGGGAACGCAAACCAGGCGCCGCCACACCGGTTGCTGGCCGATCATCTTAGCGCTTAATCGCTTGGTTGCAAGCAGCTTGCGCTTTTTTTGCCAATTCTCGCAAATTGTCGACGCGGACCCGGCGTGCTTAACAAATCGGCACTCGTTGACGGCGCTTTGGGCAGACTTGGCATGGGCCTCTACAGGCGGCGGAGACCCTATCGTCGCCGGCGCCGGGGGTGCGATTCGACGGGCGTCGGCGCTTGGCGGTCGAACAACTCGCGAAATTCCTGCAAGTCGTTCATGAAGAAATATTGAACGTCGCGGGCCAGCGGGATCGCCGCCTTCTCCAGCGCCGTGCGGATCATCGGCAAATAGCGATCCGATAACGCCCAATCCGCGCCCGGCAATACCCGCACCACATACCGCAGCGTCAGCGCGCCGGTGGCCGGCTGGGCAAAAGCGGCGCGAAACTCCGGCTCGGCCTTGATTGGTTCGACCAATTCCGTGAGAGATTTGCCCAGTTCGTTCAACACCCCTTTGGCCTTTGCCTCGTCGCCGGGGTTCTCCAGCACAATGTCGACGTAGTTGGCCACCCACCCCTCGGGAAAACGGCGCGAAGGGATGCACGCGGCGTTGTTCACAATCACTTCCTCGCCGGCGGCCGACCGCAGCTTCGTGTATTTGAGCTGAAAATCGATGACATAGCCGGAATAGTTGCCCACGCGGATATAGTCGCCCACCCCGTAATGACCGCCAAACAGGATGTCGAGTCCTTTCACCACATCGACGACCAAATCGCGAAACATCCCGGTCAACACCAGAGCCACGATCGACAAGGCGCCGGTGGCGGTGCCGGCGTTAAAGCCGGGAAACAGCGCCTGCAGCGCGTGCATCATCGCCAGCAAGACCAACGCGAAATAGACTACGCTGCGAATGAACGAAATCAACGTGTCGACGCGCTGCCGCGCCCGCGCTCGATCGAGCGGCGCCTTGGCCACTCCTGCCAGCCAGACACGGCGCAGGACCGCCAACGTCAATTGCGCCACCGGGATCAACAACAAAAAGATGGCGACAGGGAGCCACAATTCGACAATCGGCGGTACGTCGACGCCGGTGAGTTGCTCCAACGTGGCGTGCATCGGCTTGGCCATGCCGAGTCCTTGGCATTGCGATTGATAATTGGCGGCATCGCGGCGCCCGCGATGCGGAACCAACCAGCAGAATGCCCCAAATCGCCCGTTTGGGGCAAGAGCGATTAGTGGCAGGCGGTGACAATCGGCAGGTAGCTTAGAGCCAGCCTCCACGCGCTGCCGGTGCGCCCAGCAGTTCGTCGACGTCGCTGGCCGGCTTGTTTGCCGCTGGCTCGGTGGCAAGCACTTCGATGGGCCGCACCGGAGCCTGGTCATAACGGCGGAACCAAATGGCCAAAAATGCCGGCACCAGCACTGACCGAACGACCAGGGTGTCGAGCAAAATGCCCAGCGTCAGGGCAAAGCCTAGTTCCAGCATGCCACGCAGCGAACCGGTCAGCATCGACATGAAGCTGCCGGCCATGATAATGCCGCAGCTCGTGATGATTCCACCGGTCTGCGTCACCGCTCGTCGCAACCCCTCAATCGCCCCGTGGCGCTCCTGCTCCTCAAAGACTCGCGTCACCAGGTAGATGTTGTAATCCTGGCCGATGGCCACCAGGATCACGAACAAGAACATGGGCACCTTCCAGTCGAGCCCTTCGAACGTGCCGGCGTACAGCCACGCAAAGAAGGTCTCGGTGATGCCGATGGTGACCAGATAACTGAACACCACCGAGGCGATGAGGTAGAGACAAATCACCGGCCGCCGCAACAAGACGATAATCACCGCCAACACCGCAATGGTGACCAACTGCATGATTCGCCACTGGTCGCTTTCGATCACCACCCGCAGATCGCGCGTGCCGGCCGTCGTGCCGGTGACATCGAACTGCGCGCCATGCCAATCCGATGACTCATCGCTGGCACGCGCATGGAGCAATGTGGTGATGCGATCCAGCGTCGCTGTCGCTGCCTGCGAGAACGGGTCGTCCTCGAAGATCACCTCCAGCAGCGTGACGCTGCCCAGATATTCTGGCGCGTGACTGAGAAACTTGGCGGTCGCCCGAGGGTTGTGCTTGGCGATGATCTTGCGCTGACCACTGGCTCGAAAGGGATTGAAAAACCCCGGCTTGTCCCCCAGCGGCTCCGCCAAACTGCGCACGGCCACGACTCCCGGCACCTCGTAAAGCGCCTTGGTCAGGACAGCGATGCGGCGCTCGCCCGCTTTCGAGTCGAACTGGCCGTTCTCTTGATGCACCACCACTGTCGCCGGACCGGTGTCGCCCGCCGGAAAGTGGCGCCGCAGCATCGCCGTGCCGACCACGCTCGCGCGGTCGGCGCTGAGCTCGTTGATCAGGTTGTACGAAATGGGAACCGTCCAACCCGCAACTGCCGGAAAAAGCAAAATGACGATGCTCACGGCCAAGATCGGGCCGGGGCGGCGCACGATCCAATCGCTGGTCCCCATCCAAAGGCGATCCATCAGGCTGGGGCGGCGATCTCGCTGAGAGCTAGTGGGATCCACCTTGAAGGGCCAAAAAACCTTGGGCCCCAGCGCGCGCACAAGCGCCGGCGCCAGCGTCACGCAGGCCAATAGGCAAACACTCAAGCAAACGGCGATCACTGGCCCGCTGTAGCGGAATTTGCCGAAGTCGGAGAACACCATCATGCTCAGACCAAAAATGGTGGTCATCGCGCTGGCGGCCAGCGCCGCCCCGACCTGGCGGATGGTGATCGCCAGCGCTGGCGCCGTCGCCAGCCCCCGGCCGAGTTCTTCCCGATAGCGGGCGATTAAGAACAGGCAGTAATTGGTGCCGCTGCCAAACAGAATGGTGATGATGAAGATCTTGGTCGTCTTGAATACCTTGAAATGAAACCAATCGACGCGGTCGGTGAACAGCGTGGCCAGCGCGATCGAATCCATCGCCATCGACACCGAAATCACGATCGCCGCCAGTGGCACCACGACCAATAGCGGCGCGCGATAAACAATCAGCAGAATCGCCACCACCAAAATGACGGTGGTGAGCTCAGTCTTGTCGATGCTCTCCTTGGCGGCCGCCAGCATGTCGCCCCCCACTGCTGCCGAGCCGCTGATACCTAAATTAAGACCGTGCGGAAATGCCGGGCCCCGCTGAAGCTCCTCCAGCAGACCTTCCACCGCGCCGAGCACTTCGATGTTCTGTGTGGCCATGAACTCGGTGGAAAGCTGCGCCACGATCAAGGTCGCTTGTCCCGTCGCGGGCTGATAGGCGCTTGTCAATTTCTTGCCCAGCACCGGCGTGCGGTACGACCACACGTCGACGACTGGCAGCGCGGACGGCGCGGCAACCGGTTGGGCAGCCTTCGCCCCTTCGACCTCAACCGGTTCGACAGGCGTTAGCCGTTCGATCAATTGATCGGCCACCGCGTAATCTTCCGCCGTCAGTCGTCCCTGGGCGCGTTCGACCACCAACACCATTTGGCTGCGCGACCGATCCTGCGGAAACGCCTTGGCCAGCAGGCGTTCGGCGCGGACGCTGGTCATCTCGGCTGGCAGGTAGGCCAGATCGCCATCGTGGGTCACGTCGTCCCAACGCGGCGCAATGAGATGTATGCCAATCGCGGCCACGCCCCAGGCCAGGATGACCAGCAGCCAGTGCCGCGTCACAAAATGTCCGAGCGCTCCAAACATGCCGAATGCAGCGGGGGAGTGGCGGGCGGGAAAAACTTACTTGGGCCAATCAGGCGGGGTTGGCATAGGCGCGATGACGATCGCAGCGGCCCAGATCCATACGCCAATCGTACACAACGGCGACGTGAGCCGCCAGCATTTGCGCCGGCGCACTTAGATCGGCCCGACCCCGATACACCAATAAAAGAGCCCCAAGACCAGTGTCTTGGGGCTGGGGAGGAGAGCAGGAACTGAACGGGATGACGCCCGGCTATTTGCGGGCGATATTGGATTGTGCGATGGTCAACGCCTGAGCCAGCATGGCGTCTGCCACGAGCGCGCTTTGTTGATTGGTGGCGATGTCCCCGTCGACCACCGGTTTGGCGACCTGATGCACGACCACATCTGGCTCGACGCCAACTTTGCTGAACGGCAATCCGTTGGGCGAATAGAACTTGGCAGTGGTCAGCCGCAGTCCGCTGTGCGATAGATTCAGCGGGAAGATTCCCTGCACCGAACCTTTGCCGTAGCTGCGCTCGCCCACCATCACCGCGCGGCGATGATCGCGCATCGCGCCGGCGAAGATTTCGCTGGCGCTGGCGCTGTCGCCGTCGATCAGCACCACTAATGGCACGCGCCAAGTGCCCGCCTTGTGAGCGGAGTAGTTGAAGTCTTCGCTCGGATTGCGTCCACGCGTGCTGACGATCGTGCCCGCCTCGACGAACTTGTCGACAATTTCCACGGCCGAGGTCAACAATCCACCCGGGTTGCCGCGCAAATCCATGATGAGGCTGCGCATGCCCAATCGGTGCAGCTTCCACAGCGCCGTGTCGAGATCGCGCGAGGTGGTCTTTTGGAAGCAGGTTAGCTTGAGGTAGGCTACGCCGCGATCGGGATCGATGATCGATTCGTCGGTGACGCTTGGAATCTCGACATGCTGACGTACCAGGGTCACCACTCGCGGCTTGCCGCCGGTCGCGACGGCGGTGACGCGCACCGTGCTCCCTTCGGGACCTTGTAGCAGGTTGGCGGCCTCGTCGGTGTTCATGTCGGCCGTGGCGCGACCATCGACCGCCACGATGGAGTCACCGCCGTGCAGCCCGCCGCGTTCCGCGGGGCTGCTCGGAATGACCTTGACGATCGTCAACGCGCCCTCGGCGCTTTTGAGCTCAATACCCAGTCCCACAAAGTTGCCGTCGATCTGCGAATACACTTCGTTGAGCTGATCGGCCGTGAGATAGGCTGAATAATCGTCCAGCGCGTTGGTGGCGCCGCAAACGTACTCCAACACCACCGGCGTGCCGGTCAGCCCGAGTCGGGCTTTGGCCGTGTATGCGGCCAGCGCGGCGGCGTCGCGGGCGGCGTGGCGATCTTGAATCTGACGGCGAGCAAGCTGCCCACGCAACTCGCTGAAGAAGCGTTGCAGATCTGCGGACGAAACCTGGCGGCCATTTCGCTCAGTGAAGACGGGGTCTTGCAGCGCCGCCTCCAGCGCGGTGGTGCCGCGCTCGACCAACTGGTCCCAATTCGGCGGATCAACATAATGCGACTGGATTTTCAGCAGCACTTCGGCATAGAGGCCCAGCGCGTCTTGCTCGCTTAAGGAGGCCAGCGACTGGCTAAAGCTATGGTCGCTGTAGCGCCGGGCGA
Source organism: Pirellulales bacterium (assembly GCA_019694455.1). Lineage (NCBI taxonomy): Bacteria > Pseudomonadati > Planctomycetota > Planctomycetia > Pirellulales > Pirellulales bacterium. Next base: position 33,813 of record JAIBBY010000046.1, on the reverse strand, counting down.
GGTCGTAGTGCAGCTTGGACGAGGTGAAACGCTCTTCCAGAAACCGGTTGCCCGGATGTTTCCGTAGCGATTCCTCGTAGTAGGTAAGCGCCTCGGCCCAACGCCGATCATGCTCAAGTGATTGCCCGTGCCGCAGGATCTCGGTAACGGGATCGGACGCAGGCCGATTGACGCTCGGCGCGAAGGCGAGTTGCGCGGCGGCATTGGCCGGCAACACGATCAGACTCAGGCCCAGCAACAAAGCTGAGGGGAAACGGCGGACCCAACTGCGCATTCGGTATTTCCATCAGAGCGAGTTGCCAGCGCGGTGGCGTTCCGCAGCGTCACCCGGGATTTCCGTTCCCATAGAAATCCAAGGCCAAGGCAATCGCAGAGGGCTAAGCTTGGTGGCAGCGCCGAATGCGGGTCTAGCAGTTCGGCCAACTGGAGTATAGGACACGGTTGGCTGGTGGTCAAAAAAAGCGTTTGAAAACGTGTCCGCGTCTACCGTTACAACGCGCATACCCTGTGTCCTGCCGTGCGGAAACTAGCGAACTTGCCGTGCGCGCGAGCCGCCGCTGCGGCTGCGATACAGGCGGTCGCAGACACACGAGGCGACAGCTCGCCCCCGCTCGCCAGTGGGGGTGACTTGACCGGCGCATAACCGCTACATGCGCACGATTTTGCCCGTGCGGACCGATCGCGATTGCCGTTCGCACAGCACCAAAGCGTCGCGCGCAAGTTCTCCACTGAGCGTGCTCGAAGGCTGGCCACGCTGGACAGCTCGGCAAGCCTCTTTCAACTCGGCGACGAAGCCATCGAGCGGATCGCTCGCCCCCAAGGCGGGACGCGTCACTTTGCCCCCTTTGCCGAGCACGGTCAGCGGAGTGGCCTGCGCGCCGTCGGCCAGCGCGGCAAAGTCGAACAAGAGTGTCCCCTTTTCCAGATAAATCTCGTATCCGTGCGCAAATCCACGCCCTTGCTGGTGAATCACGCCGCTGGCGGCGGTGATGGTCGGCCCGCCGGCTGGATACAAGAACTGCGTATTGACGAACTCAACGACCTCTGTGCCAGGTCGCAATCGCCCACTGCTGAACACCGCCTGTGGCATGCCAGCGATCGCGCGAATGAAATGCGCGTCATGCACATGCAAATCAATCACCGGTCCGCCGACTTGGTCCGGATCGTAAAAATCCTTGATCCAGAGCGGGTCAGAAATAATCCGGCGAAAGTGTCCGCCCAGCAGCCGGCCGTAGCGGCCCGATTGAATTGCCGCAAGCGCAAAGGCGTACTCCGGGAAAAACGGCAACACATGGGCCACCATCAACAGGCGCCCCGCCTTTTCAGCGGCCGCCATCATCCGCGCGGCGTCCTTGGAATTCAGCGCCATCGGCTTTTCGCACAACACATGCTTGCCTGCCCGCAGAGCCGCGATTGCCGCCTCGGCATGCAGCGCCGGCGGCAGGCAAATATCGACCAGATCGATGGTGGAATCCGACAGCAGCGTATCGAGCTCGGCGTAGCGGCGAACATTGCCCAAATCCATCTGCGAGCCAGCGGGCCCAAAATTACCTTTAATTCCGCGCCAGTCTCCCGCGAGCTTCTTGGGGTCGCGCGACGCAATTGCTGCCACCCGCGCGCCACTTATCCGCTGATAGGCCAGATAGTGAATCAGGCCCATAAACCCGATACCGACAATGCCGACATTGACCATGGCGCGCTTCTTGTTGAGTCGTGAGGATTCGTCTTTTACGGGGTCGCCGTCATCAAGGCTTGAAACCGCTGGTAGGCCTCGCTCCACCGCGCGGTGTCGCGCGGCGCATACTCGTTTGTCGCAAACGACTCGCGCACCACGCGTCGACCATCTTGCAGATTGCCAATCGACCCCGCCGCGATCGCCTGCACCAGCGCGTTGCCAATGGCGGTCGCCTCGACCGGACCTGCCACCACACGGCGGCCGCAGGCATCGGCTGTCGCCTGACAGAGCAGCCGGTTCTTTGTGCCGCCGCCGATAATGTGTATCGTGTCGAACGCGTAGCCGACCAGGCGCTCCAGCGCCTCCAGCACATAGCGATATTTGAGCGCCAGGCTCTCGATGATCGTTCGCGTCACCGCGCGCTCGTCTTGCGGAACCGGCTGCCGAGTGTCGCGGCAATAATCTCGAATCGCCGCAGGCATGTCGCTGGGTGACAAGAAGCCCTGATAATCCGGGTCAATCAGCGAGGCGAGCGGCGGCGCCTCCGCGGCCATGGCGGCCAGTTCGTCCCACGACCAGGCGCGCCCCTGTTTTTTCCAAGCGGCGCGCGACTGCTGCAACAGCCATAGCCCGCCAATATTCTTCAGCAGGCGAATCGTTTGGTTCGCGCCAACTTCGTTGGTGAAATTGGCCTCGCGGCAGGCAGCGCTTAGCACCGGCGCCGACAGTTCCGCCCCCATCAGCGACCAGGTCCCGGAACTGATGAAGCACCAGCGCCCCGATTCAGGACCTGCCGGCACGGCCGCGACCGCCGACCCGGTATCGTGCGTGGCGGGCAAAATCACCTGTGCCGCGCTCAGACCAGTTTCCTCGCGCACCATTGGCAAAAGCGCCCCGAGCGACGTGCCAGGTTCGACGATGTCGCCGAGAATGTCGGTGCGCAGTCCGCACGTTTCAAGCAGGTTGAAGGCCCAATCTGCCGTTTGTGGATTGTAAAACTGCGTGGTGCTGGCGTTGGTCCGCTCGTTCGTCCGCTGGCCGGAAAGGAGCCAGTGAAACAGGTCGGGCATCATCAGCAGCCGATGCGCCACTTCCAACAACGAGGAGCCAGACCATTTCATCGCCAGCAGTTGGAACAGCGTATTGAACTGCAAGAACTGCAAGCCGGTTTCCGCGAAAATCGCCTCGCGTCCTAATTCGTCGATCGCTCGTTCCATGACGCCATGAGTCCGCGCGTCGCGGTAGTGATACGGATTCGAGAGCAGCAACTGGTCACTGGTCAACAGGCCAAAGTCGACCCCCCAGGTGTCAACTCCCACGCTGGCGACCGCTCGGCCGTGGAGCTGGCCGGCGGCTCGCAGACCAATCAGCACCTCGCGCCAGAGCCCCAGCAGGTCCCAAAAGATCGACGTACCCACGCGGACGGGCCCATTCTCAAAACGGTGCGTCTCGTCGATCGATAGCCGGCGACCATCAAACGATGCCGACAGCACACGCCCGCTAGAGGCGCCAAGATCAACGGCCAAGTAGACCTGATTGGCCATATCCGCTTGGGTCCGGGGCCAGTTTTCAGCACAAAGTGGCGATGGTGACCGGTCGGCGGCACATCGTCAAGCCTTTGCCGCGTAACACCTTGTCGCAGCATGCGCTCCATGCTGGCATAGGCGGCACGGCCGGCAAAAGGTGGAGTATCGATGCAAATCGAACCGATAATAGTGATTGTTGACTTAGTAGAGTAACATTCATAGGATTGGCTTTCCCAAAGCGAAAGCAAGTGCCATGACCCCTCCGGCAACACTGCTCATGTCGAACGCCGCCACTAGCGTGCCCGCTTCCGCGAGCCAGGTTCCTGTTCCAGGACCGGCGGGATCTGACGGCATTCGCACCATCACGCAAGAAGGCTTGGCTTGGCTCAAAGAGCAAAGCCTGAAGCTGGAAGACTCCTCGCCCGAGGAGATCATTCGCTGGGCCGCGCAGCACTATCAGCCTAAGCTAGGCATGGCGACCGCCTTTGGTCCCGAGGGCTGCGTCATCATTCATTACCTGGCCAAGATCGACCCCAGCGTTTACGTGTTCAACCTGGACACGGGCTATCAATTCAAAGAAACGCTCGAACTGCGCGATCGCATCGCCGAGCGCTACGGGGTGAACGTCGAACTGCGGCGCCCCAAGCTATCGGTCGCCGAATACGAGGCCGCCAACGGTGGTCCGGTCTACAAGTCCGATCCCGACCGTTGCTGCGCCGAACGAAAACTATCGGTGCTGCGCGAGGCTTCAACTGGCCTCAACGCCTGGATGAGCGGTATCCGCCGCGATCAAAGCAGCGATCGCGCCAAGGCCGCCATCGTTGGCTGGGACCGTAAATTTGGTTTGGTGAAGATCAGCCCCTTGGCCAACTGGACCAAGAAGGATGTCTGGAAGCTGATCGTCGACGAGAAGATTCCCTACAACCCGCTGCACGACCAAGGCTACACCAGCATCGGCTGCTGGCCTTGCACCCGCGCCGTCACGGCGGGAGAAGACGAGCGGGCGGGCCGCTGGAGCGGCACAGGCAAACGCGAATGCGGATTGCACACGCTCGAAAGCCATTAAGAGTTGGCCGACAGACCGATTGGTGACGACCTGAGGGCACAACTCTTGCGGGCGCTTTGCCCCTAAGTCATCAGCACTTACTTCCGAGCAGCCAACCGTGCGAGTTTCGGCCAAAACCGAGTACGCCTGTATCGCCATGCTGGAGTTGGCGTCCAGCTATGGCTCGGGCGAGCCGGTGCGCATTCGCAAAATCGCCGAAGATCACGGGGTGCCCGCCCGCTTCTTGGTGCAGATCTTGTTGCAACTCAAGGGAGCCGGTTTTGTCAGCAGCACGCGCGGCGCCGCCGGCGGCTATCAATTGGCCAAGGACCCGGCAGAAATCTCGCTCGGCGAGGTGATGACGGTGATCGAAGGTCCCCGCGAAATGGCCGCCGTCAGCGCCTCGGCCCCCGATTCGCCGGCTGGTCGAGTGCTGACCGAGGTTTGGCGCGAAATCACCGAAGTCGAAGAGCGCATGCTGCGCGAGATCACGTTCGCCGACCTAGTCGATCGCGCGTCTCGCAGCGCCGAGGATATGTACTACATCTAGCGCGGCGGCTGACAGCAACAAGCGCTCATTGCGCAAAAAAAGAGCCCCGAGATCGAACTCCCGAGGCTCTTGTAGCTGCTGCTTGTCCAGCGTGCGTCCGCTGACTACTTTCCGGCCATCGCCTTGGCCAAGATGCGCGAGGTGGTCGGTCGCATGATCCGCGGATCGACTTCCCGACCTTCGACCAGCGCCTTGCGGACGTCCTTGCCAGAGATCGAAACCGGCTTCTCCTCCTTGTGGTTCTGCGTCAGGTCGACGCGCCCCAGCGACTCGTAGAAGGCGGCAAAGCCGACTTTGACCGGCTGAATCTTCAGGTCGCCGCCCAGTTTGCCAAACATCTCCTGAGCGTCGAAGTCGCCCCAGATCGATGTGCCATCAGCGTATGGCACATCGGCGTGCTTGCGGCCAATCACGATATTGGTGAAACCAAAATTCTGACGGTAGATGCTGTGCATCACCGCCTCTTTTGGCCCGCCGTAGAACATCTTGATGTCCATGCCCAGCAAGATCGTGCGGTCGGGCACCGACTCGTTGCGTGGCCCCCACAGCTCCTGGTCGCTGTCCCCCTCGCCCAGCCCGCGCGACTCGATCAGCGCCTCGTACGTTTCCATCCGCGTGGCGGCGGGCACATCGTCGCCTTTGGTTTCGCCAATCAAGGGATTGAGGCAGGCGCCGGCGTTGTGGCCGTCGCGCAGCAAGCTTTCCAGGCCGTAAACCAACGCGTACTCATGCGCGCGATGCAGCGGGTTGCGCGTTTGGAACGCCACGACCCGATCCCAGCCCTTCTTGGCCAACAACTCGCGCACTTCGCGCGGGGACAGCACATATTTGCCAAAACGCGGGTTCTTGGGCTGCGGCAAGGTGCGAATCTTGCCTCCGATCAAATGCGTCTTGTCCGCGTCCCCCTTCAGCACCATGTCGGCGCCGGGATGATCGGTTCGCTCGGTGCCGTACACCGATTTGATATAGCGCGGCTTGTCCCACTCAAACACGTCGCTCAGTGTCAACTCGGCGACCGGCTCACCGGCGCTATTGACCAGCGCCACCTTTTGCCCGGGCTTGAGCTTGGCCGCCAGTTCGCTGGTGACCGGAAAACTGAGCGGAATGGTCCAGGCGTAGCGCTTGCCGCCGTTTTCGATGCAGGCCTCGTCCAGCACGCGGTTGTAGGTGGCGCGGTCCATGGGGCCGGTCAGCGGGCTCAAGGCGCCATCGCCAAAGCGATAGACCGTCGAAAGATCGGCGTCCGACACTGGCACTTTGGTCAAATTGGCGGCCTCCGCCAGAAAGGCCTTGCGCTCCGCTTCCGGAATCGTGAGATCTAGCGGTGCATCAAGTCCGCCATGGGGGGGGATCAGGCCGGCCATAATTGAGTTCCTCTGTCTTTCTTTGCGCTGGTTGCCTGCACTACTTCGCTTTCGCCCGCAAAATCAAGCCAAACAGTATAGAGGAAACCGCCCTTGGCCCTCAACCGCGGTTGAAATGTCTGGCAACGGTTGGCTACTCACACCGGAGTTTCTTCGTGCGGTTGGAGTCGCCTGATAATCGCGACGAATAGCTCCTGCTCGATTTCGCCTGTCGCCGATTGCGGCACGAACATGGCGCTTGAGGCTGCTATCAGGCTCACCTATGATGCAACATTCCGGTTTTCGCGCCGTACCGGTCAAGCGACCGCGCGGCGCGAACCCGACTAGCACGAGCGGCGTAAAGTGAATGTGCGCCACAGATTGGCGCAAGTCGATCCCACTCGTGCCGGGCCCCCGTCACTATCGCCCCCCGCTGGGCGTTACTTTTCTTACTGTCTCATTCCGACCGCCGCGAGCCAAACGTATGGAGCGACCGCCCCGCGAGTCTGAAACGATCGTCCAAACTCGAAACCTCTCCAAGGTTTATCGCGATTTCTGGGGTCGCCAAAAGGTCCGCGCGCTCAAGGCGCTAGACCTCGAAGTGCGACGCGGCGAGGTATTTGGCCTCTTGGGCCCCAACGGCTCGGGCAAGACCACCACGATGAAGCTGCTGCTGGGACTGCTGTTTCCCACCAGTGGCGAGGCGTTGGTGTTTGGCAAGGCGGCCACCGATGTCACCAAGAACGAGCGCATCGGCTATCTGCCAGAAGAGTCGTATCTATACCGCTTTTTGAATGCCGAAGAGACGCTCGACTTCTACGGCCGGCTGTTCGACATGTCGGCTCGGGTGCGCCGTGAACGCACCAACGAACTGATCGAACTGGTCGGTCTGAGCGGCGCCCGGCGGCGGCAACTGCGCGAGTATTCCAAAGGAATGGTCCGCCGAATTGGCTTGGCCCAAGCGTTAATCAACGACCCCGAGTTGATCCTGCTCGACGAACCCACCAGCGGCCTCGATCCGATCGGCACGCGCGAGATCAAAGACCTGATTATCAAGCTGCGCGACCAAGGCAAAACAGTGCTTTTGTCGAGCCATTTGCTCGCGGACGTGCAAGACGTCTGCGACCGCATCGCGATTCTCCATCAGGGCGAGCTTAAAGAACTGGGACGCGTCGACAGCCTGCTCAAGATTCGCGACGAGGTGCAGATCCGCGCCGCTGGTCTGAGCGAGGAAGCGAAGAATCAAATTGCCGATGTCATTCGCCGCAACAACGGCCAGGTGCTCAGCATGGAAAACCCCACCACCACCCTTGAGGAACTGTTCCTCAAGATCGTGATGGACAGCGAAGCACGACCGGGAAGGCGCATCACCGCGAACTCACCCAGCGAACCGGTGACCTCGCAATCTGGCGGCGCCAAGAACTAGGCGGAATGATCGGCGGCCTGTTGACGGTAAGCGGAACACGGAATTAGGCATGGTCCTCGAAACGGAACCACTTCCCTTTGGCCAATGGCTGCCCGAGGCCCTCAACACCTGGCTGCAGGTGGTTGGACTACTCGCGCTGGCGGCGCTGCTTTTGGCGTTCTTTATCGCCGCGGTGCGCAATGGGCCAGTCCGGGCGCTGGAAATCACGCTTTCGGGTCTCGGCGCCGCGCTCGGCGACCTGTTGCGCATTTCGCCCCGCCGGGTAATCGCTCTCGCGCGCTTATCGATTAAAGAAGCCATCCATCGCCGCGTGCTGGTGGCGTTTGGTGTCTTTATTTTGGTGCTGTTGTTCGCCGGCTGGTTTCTCGACACCGCCAGCGACGAGCCTGCCCGGCTCTATCTGAGCTTTGTGCTCACCACCACCAGCTATCTGGCGCTGCTTTTGGGGCTGTTCGTCAGCGTGTTCAGCCTGCCGTCCGACATTCAAAATCGCACGATCTACACCGTGGTCACCAAGCCGGTGCGCCCCAGCGAACTGGTGCTTGGCCGCATGCTCGGGTTCGGGGCAGTGGGCACCGCGATGCTCGCGGTCACCGGCGTGGTGAGCTACTTCTTCGTGGTCCGCGGACTCGATCACACGCATACAATCGTGGCCAGCCGGATGACCCCCATTTCAGCCGAGGAAGACGGCGGTTTTCGCGGCCAAACCGAACTCGCCAGCAATCATCGCCATCAAGTGTTTGTCGACGCCAACGGCGTTGGCCGGACCGACACGGAACAGGGACATTACCACGGCGTGCGGCAGGAGGGAGACCAATTTGTGGTCACCCCCCCGATCGGCATGCTGGTCGCGCGAGTGCCCATCTACGGCAAGCTCGCCTTCCGCGATCGCACCGGCAGTCCGATCGCTAAGGGAGTGAACGTCGGCGAGGAATGGACCTACCGCAGCTACATCGAGGGAGGCACGCTGGCCACGGCCGTCTGGGGTTTTGATAATCTCTCCGCCGATCAACTGGCCGGCGGCTTGCCGATCGAAATGACCATTCGCGTCTTCCGCACCCACAAGGGAGACATCGAGAAGGGCATTCTCGGCTCGCTCGTGTTGCGCAATCCGCAGACGGGCAAAGCGAGCGCCGCCCGCAATTTCATCGCCAAGGAATTCACCACCGACGTCCACCATATTCCGGCCCGCCTCTCCGACGCCGACGGCAACCCGCTCGATTTGTATCGCGATCTGGTCGCTGACGGCCGCTTGCAGGTCGAACTGCAATGCCTGCAGCCCGGCCAATACTTCGGCATGGCGCAGCCCGATGTTTACATCCGCGCCAGCGACGCCTCGTTCACGCAGAATTTCATCAAAGGCTATCTCGGCATGTGGCTGCAGATGATGCTGGTCACCGCCGCCGGCGTGATGTTCAGCACCTTCCTCAACGGCGCCGTGGCGATGCTCGCCACCTTGGCCGGGGTGATCGCCGGCTTCTTTATTCCCTTTTTGCAGCAGATTTCCACGGGCACATTCCTGGGCGGCGGGCCGGTCGAGGCGCTGTATCGCATCGTCTCGCGCATGAACGTCACGGTGCCGCTGGAGCCGGGACCCGGCACGACATTCATCAACATGTGCGACCAGGCGTTCCGCTTCGCGCTGGGCAAGGTGCTGGCCATCGTGCCCGACTTCGCCGGTCTGAGCAACGTGGACTATGTGGCCTACGGTTTCGACATCCCCGCCGACCTCTTGTGGACGCATGTGGTGAAGGGCATCGCGTATCTCGTGCCGATCTTCATCGCGGGATTTTTGTTTTTCCGGACGCGCGAGGTGGCGCGATGAACTTGCACACTCCATTCGCTCGCAAAATGGCGTACCTGGTTGGCATCATGCTGCTGCTGCCGGTGCTCTCCTGGTTGGCGCAGCCTGCGTCGAGCCAGCGCCCCGGCGGCCGCATCGCTCAAGAGCGCGCTAGCGCCGGACTGAGTCAGGCCAGCCTGGGCGAAATCGACCCCGCCAGCGAAACCATGAAGCTGGCCACGCTCGGCATGCGCGGTGTGGCGGTCAACCTGTTGTGGTCGAAGGTGCTGCATTATCAAAAGGTCAAGGACTTCACCAGTCTGTCGGCCACGCTCGAGCAAATCGCCAAGCTGCAACCCAACTTCATTCGCGTGTGGATCTTTCAAGGCTGGAACCTCTCGTACAACATCTCTGTCGAGTTCGACGACTACCACGACCGCTATCACTGGGTGATTCGCGGCATCGACTTCGTACAGGAAGGGCTCAAATACAATCGCGACGAGCCCACGCTGATGCGCGAAATTGGCCGCACTGTTTCGCAAAAGATCGGCCGCGCGGACGAGCGCGTGCAGTTCCGACGGCTGTTCCGCCAGGACGACGACTTCCACGGCGCCCGCCCGGTGGGCGAGCGCGACAACTGGCTGGTCGGCAAAGAGTGGTTCGAGCGCGCCGTGACGGCGGTCGAAACCGGCGGCAAGCGCATGAAGAGCGGCATCGGCTCGCAGGGAGAAGCGGAAGGCGCCTCCCCGTTGATCTACCTCTCCGAGGCGCCGCTGTGCCAGATCTATTACGCTGCAACCATGGAGGAAGAAGGCGCCTTCGACCAGGCCGCCCGCGCCGCCTGGGGCCGAGCGGAACAAGATTGGCTGAGCTACGGCGACAAGCCGATCGAAATTGTCACTGGCGTGACCACCCGCATGTCGATGTACGACGACTACGTTCGTGAATCGGACACGGCCAAGGCCAAAATCGCCGAGTTGGCGCCAGGCGTTGAAAAACGACTCGAAGCTGAAAAACGCGCTGGGCTCTCGGAAGAAGAACGCCAGGCGCTCGACACGCCGTTCTCGGATCGCGAAGGCACGCAATATCAACTGGCCGATCAAGCGCTGCAAAAGATTCGCGTAATGCCGCTGGAGATCGCGGCCCACGCGCCGCCGGAAACACGCGCCCAGGCGCTTAAGCTGGCCGCCGACCAGATGCGCTACGAGGATCTCAAGGCGACCATCAACACCAGTCGCGACATCGTCAACTACGTCTACTGGCTCAACCGCTGCCGAGCGGAGCAGACCGAAGAAGCGCTCGCCGCGCGCCGATTATTCTTTGAGGGGCAACAAGCGCAAAACGAGGTCGAACTGGAGAAGGCGCGCGCCGCCTACGAGGCCGGCTTCGTTCAGTGGCGCAAGTTGTTGGACAACGAGCGCTTTGCGCTACTGATCAAAGACGGCATGACCGGCGCCGATCTGGTCGATGTGGTGCAGCACTATCGCCGCTGCCTGAAGGAGTTGGACGAGGAATTTCCGGAGGACTTCATCCTGGCCGACGTGCTCAGAGAGCACGAGCCGCCTTCGCCCACCACCACACCCAGCACCGACGCCGGTCAAGACACTCCGCCCCTCGAAAATAAACAGACCCAGGAATAAAATTCCTGGGTCTGCGTGGGGCGATTGTGCGCGCCGGCCTTTGCTCTATTTCTCGGGCACGCCCAGTTCTTTGAGCTTGGCCGCCACATCGGCGCCGTGGGTCTTGGTCTTCACTTCCTTGTCGATGGCCAAAACCTTGCCGTCCTTGCCAATGTAGATCGTCCAACGCTTGGCGAACGGAATCTTGCCGTCGCTCACGCCGTAGGCCGCCGCAACGGTTTTTTCTGGATCGCTCAAGATCGGGTAATCGACCTGGAGTTGTTCGGCGAACTCCTTGTTCAGTTCCGGCTTGTCGCAGCTTGCCGTGTAGTAGGCCACCTCCAACTTGCGCAGCGCGTCGCCATTTTCGCGCATCGACTTGCATTCCAAGGTGCAGCCGGGCGTCTTGGCCTTCGGGAACCAGGCGATGACCACCGCCTCCTTGCCGAGATGATCGCTCAGCTTGTGCGTCTTGCCGTCGCTTCCTGGCAAAGCGAAGTCGGGCGCCGGATCACCCGGCTGGAGTTCTGCGGCCGGCGCGCCGGCGGCGGCGAGCGCGGCGCACAACGTCAGACAGCAACGAAGCAAGTAATTTTTCATGGTGCGATCTCCTCTGAGGAAAGAAGTCGAGTACCTGTCGCGCGTCGATGGTCAATGCGGCATCGACGACGCCGGATCGTAGCCCACGGCCGCTACAGTCTCAACAATTGCGCTAGATTTTGGGCCACCGCAGCCGGATCGCGCGCCGCGCTGTAGAGCGCATAGAGCATCGCCAATACAGAAAAGCTGATCAGGCTCAGCCCCTTCAAATTACGCTCCACATCGACCGAGGCCAGTTGCCGCCGCATGGCGCCATGCAACGTCCGCCAGCCCGCCACGTTCTGCTCGTCGCCATTGGCCAACAGCACGGCGCTCTTCATGGGGCGGGTTTCCTCAATCCGCAATTGCACGCCCAGGCTCGGCAGCGCCACGGAGTCGCCCGCCCAGCGGGCGTCGGGATCGATCTGCGCCGCGATCGACGCCAAAAGCGGACGCACGGCGTCGCCGTCGAGGTTGTAGATCACCAGTCTTGGTCGCTCCATGAGCATGAGGAACAAGAGGCACAGCCCATAAAACGCCAAGAGCAACCACCAAACGAGCGGCCCAAAAAAGGCCGTGGCCGAAAGGGGCATGAACAGTTCCATCGGCCCCACGATCACCAGCCCAGATAGCGCCAGTCCCAGCGCCAGCGTGTCGCGCGGGCCTGCGACCACGGTCGCCCGCCGTGAATAGTTGATGATGCCCAAGGCGAGCAGATAACAGGCCAAGGGCGCCAGCGCTAGCGACAACCGAAAGGGGTCCATGCGAAGCTCCCGGGACAAGCAAAACCAGCCGTGAGGCTCGATTCTAGAACACGAGTGAGCTGCGCGATACTCGATACAAATTCTCAACCGACATCGCTGGAGTCATCTGCAGCCTACTTCAACGTCTTGAGCCACTCGTGGATCACATAGCCCACCTTGGCCAGGCTGTCGGCCGAGCAGCGATCCGGCGCGTCGGCCTCGGTGTGCCAGTAGGGATAGTCGAAGTCGATGATGTCGCAGGCCGGAATCTTGGCGACGTGGTGCAGCTTCAAGTGGTCGTCGCGTACTTCGTGCTTTGGCTTGGCCACAAACTCGCGCACGCCCAGCCGCGCGGCCGTGCGCCAAATATCTTCCACCATCGGGCGCGACTCGGGCCACCACATGCTGTTGCGCTCTTGGAATATCTGCAAGTCCGCGTCCCCCACCATGTCCAGCAGCACCGCCGCCCGGTAACGATGCTCCGGCGGGTTGGCGACATACTGCCGCGCGAACCACTCCGATCCCACAAAGTAGGGGTCGTTGTCGCTCAGCACAAATTCTTCACCGTCGAACAGCACGAAGTCGACCCCCACCGGTCCCGGCAGCGCCGCCATTTGTTTGCCAAGCTGCATCAATAGCGCGGCCCCGCTGGCGCCGTCGTTGGCGCCAAGGAATGTGCCTTGCGGATTGACTGGGTCACGATCTGGAAAGGGGCGCGTGTCGTAGTGAGCGCACAGGAGCACCCGATCCTTGCGCTCCGGGTGCCATTCAACAATCAGGTTCGCCATGTCCACCGGAGCGCCAGTTTGCGGATGCCGATAGCGAAATCGCTGCATCCGCACCTGTCCCCCAAGTTGCTGAAAGTGCTTGGCCAGCAGGGCCTGTTGCGCCAACATGCCTTGCGATCCACTCGGACGCGGTCCCAGATCGCAAATCTGTTTCAGATACTCGTAGGCGGCGGCGCCGTCGAAGGGAATCTGTCGCGCGGCGCCACGGCGCGGAGCATTTGCCGCGCTGCCTCCTCCCACGATCACCCCCGCCACCGCCACCAGGGCCAATAACGCCGCCGCGAATCCGGCGATCATCAATTTCCGACGCGACGTGTGCTGCATGTCCACCGGCGACAAATAGAGAATACGAGTCATTGTACCGCCCACGTCGTTACAAGTGACATTGGACATTAACCTGCTTGCACGGAGGGCCGCGCGACGATTTCGCCCAGCGTGGCGGCCAGCGCCGGCCAGACACGCTGCGGCGTCAATTCCTCCATGCAAATCATCGTGGGGCACGTTTTCCGGTAGCTGGCAGCGCAATGCACATGCGTCGCCACCACACGATGCCCTGTCCCGTAGGGGCCCGCCAACACCGGGTTGGTGCAGGTGAACACCGCCACCACCCGCGTGCCGAGCGCCGCCGCCAGGTGCATGGGACCGGTGTCTCCGGAGCAAGCGACATCAACGCCAGCGAGCACCGCCGCCAATTCCAACAAGTTGGTCCGCTCCGCCAGATTGACAAAGGGTCCGCGCAACCGGGCGGCGATGCGATCCGCAAGTGCTCGCTCTCCCGGCCCACCCACCAACAGCACGCCCGCGCCAAATTCGCGCTGCGCCCGCTCGGCCAGCGCGGCAAAGTGTTCTGGTGGCCAGCGCTTGGTCGCCCATTGCGCGCCAGGATGAATTGCCAATCGCGGGCGCGGCAGCGCGGCTAGTTGTTCCGCACCCCACGTACGCAGCGCAGGAGTCAGACCAAACCGCGCCGCCGGCGGCATTGGCTCCGTGCATCCCAATGTTTGTGCCACAAGCCAATAGCGAGTCACGGCCGATTGCAGTCGATTCTCCACCTCAACGCGGTCGGTGTAGGACCAGGCCGCCCCCTCACGCGCGCTGGCAAACCCCACCCGCCGCGCGGCCCCAGTCGAAAGGGTCATCAGACCGGTGCGCAAGAGCCCCTGCAAATCGATCGTCAGGTCGAACCTCGATTGCCGCAGACGGCGCGCTAAACCCCAACTACTGCCGATGCGCTGCCAGCCGCGCGCCGCGCGATCGAACGGTATCAACTCGTCGATCTGTGGGTGTCCCGCCAGGATGCCAGCCAGTCCACGATGGATCACCCAACTGATGTGCGCGTCGGGCCAGCGCCGCCGCAGCCCAGCCAATACCGGTAGCGACTGCACCACGTCCCCCAGTGCGCTCGGTTTGATGAGGCAAATCCGGCCAGGATTGAGTTGATCGAGCGGTATGCGCGCGTCCATGCCGTCCGCTGGTTTAGGCCTGCCCGCGAGGTTAAAATCTAGCGGTATCGTATCGGGCCGCCCAAAACAACGGAACACGAGCCTGCCGGCGGCCAAACCAGGCGATCGCCGCCGGAGTATTACTTCAGGCGGTCCCATTCGCCCCTTGTTTGCCTTACTCCCGCCTCGATCCCCACCAGCCCATCGGAACCCGTCATGCGAAAGCACCTTGCCTTGGCGCTCGTTTTGCTTTTTTTGTCAGCTCACACCGCCTGGGCGAAGGTCGATCGCACCGGCAAGGCCCACTATGAGCCCGCCAAGAACGAAAAAGGCATCCCCGACTTCTTTTGCATGCCGGCCCACGATTTCGAGTTCGAACAGGAGATCATTCCCGGCACTTCGAAAAAAATGGAATGGTCGCATGTGCGCTTCCCCTCACCGGTCGAAACACCGCATCCCAACAACAACACGGTACACGCTGAATACTTTCGTCCCCTCAGCGAGGGCAAGCATCCAGGCGTGATCGTGCTGCATATTCTGGGAGGTGACTTCGAGCTATCGCGGCTGGTCGCTCGCGCGCTGGCGACCAACGGCGTTGGCGCGCTGTTCATCAAGTTGCCGTATTACGGTCCGCGCGAACAACCCGGATCAGGCGTCGAAATGATCTCCGAAGACGCAGTGCAGACGGTCAAAGGCTTCAAACAGGCCGTGCTGGACATTCGCCAAGGCGCCGCTTGGCTCGCCGCGCAACCAGAGATCGATCCAGAACAACTCGGCATCACCGGCATCAGTTTGGGCGGCATCACTGGTTCGTTGGCGCTCACTGCCGAACCGCGATTCAAAAAGGCCTTTCTGATGTTGGCCGGCGGAGACATTGCCCGCATTGGCTTGGAGTCGCCCGAGGCGGCCAAGATCATCGGCCGCTGGCAGGCCGAGGGCAAGACCACCGAGGAACTTTTTGCTCTGCTCAAGCCAATCGATCCCTGCACCTATGGCAAAAACGTGCAGGGGCGCAAGATCGTGATGTTCAACGCCAAGCATGACGAGATCGTGCCGCCGGCCTGCACCGAGTCACTATGGAAGGCGTTTGGCGAACCGGAAATCGTTTGGGTCGACGCCGGCCACTATACCGCCGCCCGGTTTATGTTCGATGCCATCAATCGCTGCGTGAAGCTCTTCCAGCCGGAGACTGCGGAAAGCGCGGCAGCGCCGGCCAAGAAAAAGGCCGCGTAGCGGCTCGGAGAAGTGGCGGTTCCAATTGTCGCTAAGTGCCTTGCAGGCAGCGGTATGCGCGCCAATCCGCCGCGCCGCGACGTTGGCAAGCAGTGCTCGCCATACCCCCCCGATTGGCGAATTTCCGTGGCGCGAGTTAGAGTAGCCTAGCAGCCATTCCCCTGTGGTCGCCGCCCGCTTGCGGTCGGCCCATGGGATGACCACGCCTGTCTCACAGCGCTGCGAGGGCATGAACCTTGTCGATTGCCAGTCGTCAACCCGAATCGCGGCCGGCGCCGCAATCCACCGCTGGTGCGCTACGACCCAAGTTGCGCGTCGCCTTGTGTCAAATCGCGCCCACGCTCGGCGACCGTGATCGCAACATCGATTTGCATTTGGCGCAAATCGAACGCGCGCGCCGCGAGCGGGCAGACCTGATCGTTTTTCCCGAATTGTCGCTGACCGGCTATTTCCTTCGCGATATGGTGCCCGATGTGGCGCTGCCGGCCAATGCGCCCGAGCTAGATCGGCTAGTCAAGGCGGCAGGCAATGCCTCGCTGGTGCTCGGCTTTGTAGAAGAGGCGCCACACGACCGCTTTTACAATTCCGCGCTGTACGCCGAGGCCGGCCAAATTGTGCATGTCCACCGCAAGGTGTTCTTGCCCACTTACGGATTGTTTGATGAGAAGCGCTACTTCGCGCCGGGCGATCGGCTCCGCGCTTTTGATACACCGCGACTGGGCCGAGTAGGGCTATTGGTCTGCGAAGATCTGTGGCACCTGTCGGCCATCGCCGTCATGCAGGCCGAGGAAATCGATTTTTTGATCTGCATCGCCAACTCTCCCGCCCGCGGTGTCGAGGGCCCGCGCGTGTCGACCGCCGAAACGTACGACCGGCTTACCCGTTGCTATGCCGAAACACTCGGCGCCACGGTGGTTTTGGCGCATCGAGTCGGTTTTGAAGACGGGCTCTGTTTTTGGGGGGGCAGCATGGTGGTGGGACCAAGCTCCGAGGTGCTGGCCCGCGCGCCCTATTTCGACGAGAGCCTGTTGGTCGCCGAATTCGATCTGGCCGATCTGCGCCGTCAACGACTGCTCTCGCCGCTTGGTCGCGACACGCAATTGATGATGATGATCGAGGAGCTACAGCGGATTAAACGTCGACGCTATGAGCACTAACGGCGCCACCATGGAACACGTTCCGACAGAACTGCGGATCGATCCCGAACTGGTCGAGCAGATCCTGGTGCGATTCATTCGCAACGAGATCCAGCGCACCGGTTTGCAGCGCGCCGTGCTGGGCCTCTCCGGCGGACTCGACTCCAGTACGGTGTGCTTCTTGGCGGCGCGCGCCCTCGGCGCCGAAAACGTGCTCGCCGTCACCATGCCGTACAAGACCTCCAGCGACGCCACTCGAGACGACAGCCGCGCGGTGATCGAGGCCCTCGGTGTGAACTCGCTCGATGTGCCAATTACCCAGCAGATCGACGCTTATTTCTCCGCGTTCCCCGATGCCAGTCCCCTGCGGCTGGCCAACAAGTGCGCGCGCGAGCGGATGACGATTCTCTACGATCAAAGCGCCGCCTTCGGCGGGCTGGTCGTCGGCACCAGCAACAAGAGCGAACTGCTCTTGGGCTATGGCACGCTGTACGGCGACATGGCCTCGGCCATCAATCCGATTGGCGACCTGTACAAAGTGCAACTCCGGCAACTCGCCGATCACCTGGGCGTGCCGCACCCGGTCCTCACCAAGCCACCCACGGGCGATTTGTGGGTGGGGCAGACCGACGAGGGAGAACTGGGGTTCAGTTACGACGCCGTCGATCGCCTGCTGGTGCTCATGGTCGATCGTCGCTACAAGAGCCAAGAGCTGATTCAACGCGGTTTTGAGCGCGATTTCGTCTTGAAGGTCGCCGAAATGGTTCGCCGCAACCATTACAAAAGGCGCATGCCGATCATCGCCAAGCTCTCCCATCGCACCATGGACCGCGACTTTCGCTACGCGCGCGACTGGGGAACTTGAGCTTGCGACGATTTCAGGCCAAAATCTAGGCATGTTGCCGATTCGCCAATTCCTGAAATCCCTGTCACGCCGTCTGGCCATGCTGTCCGCCGCCGCCTGGGTGCTCATGGGCAGCGCGCTGCTGCTGGCCCAGGAAGCTCAAGATGCCGTTGGCGAGGGGCCTTCGCTCCCCGCCTCTGACAAAAAGGGTTACGTCTACCAATACCTGTTGGTGGCACTCTGCATTGCACTGGGATTGATTCTGATCTGCCAGCCTCGCAATCGCAGCGAGAAGGCGCTCAACGAACAAGATCTGGCCTTCGAAGATCGCTAACCTTGTTCCCGCTTTCTTCGCTTCGCTCTCAACGCGCCGATCTGCTACCTTGCTCTCGGATTCTGATATTCTTCGCCGTGCCAGGGAGCGCCCCGTCGCGTGCCGGTCATCTACGAGCATCTACATACCGTTCAGCCCAGCGAGATTGATCTCTTTGGGCACGCCAACAACCTGGCCTACTTGCGCTGGATGCTCGATGCCGCGATGGCCCACTCGCTCGCCCAAGGCTGGCCTATGGAGCGCTACCAACAACTCGGCGCCGGCTGGGTCGTACGCGCCCACAACATCGAATACCTGCGGGCAGCGTTCGAAGCCGAGCCGCTGATCGTCCGCACTTGGGTCGCGTCCACGCGTCGAGTGACCTCGCTGCGGCGCTATAAGATTGTTCGCGCCACTGACCAAGTTCTGCTCGCTGACGCCAGCACCGACTGGGCGTTTGTTCAATTCGTCGACGGCCGCATTACGCGCATTCCGCCCGAGGTGAGCGCGGCCTTTATCGTGGCTGGCGATCAGCCCGATCTGGCGGTCTAGTCGTTTCGCGCCCCCGGTTGGTTGCCGCCTGGCCCTGGCCCAACTAAATTGCATGTCCCACCGAAGGAATGCGGGGCACCCCACCCAGGCGAGCGGAACGCCTGCCATCCCTCACAGAGAAAGACGCCCTCACATGCAAGCAACTTCACTTCGCCTCGTTGCGCTCGTCGTCATACTGGCATTGGCAACCGCCAGCGCTCGCGCCGATCTTTTGGTGTCGAATCGACTCGGCAACGCCGTGGCCCGTTACAACGAGACGACCGGCGCCTTTCAAGGCAACTTTGTCACGGCCGGAGCCGGTGGCGTCAGTCAGCCTGTGGGCATGCGGCGCGGACCCGATGGCAACATCTACGTCGCCGCTCAAAATGCCGGTCCCAACGGCGATGGTCAGATCCTCCGCTACAACGGCGCCACTGGCGCATTCATCGATGTCTTCGCCAGCGACGGATTGGCCCAACCCTCCGACCTGGACTTCGGCCCCGATGGCGATTTGTATGTCGCCAACTTCGGCGGCGCGACCGTGGAGCGCTACAACCCGCAAACCGGCGCGCATCTGGGAAGCTTCGCTTCGGGGGGCGGGTTGTCGGCGCCCACCGCGCTGCGATTTTCCGACGATGGCTTCCTCTATGTGAGCAGTTTTAGCTCCGATCAGGTGTTGCGCTACAGCGCAACCAGCGGCGCCTTCGACAAGATCTTCATCGACAGCACAAATATCGCCACACCCGCTGGGCAGGTCGTCGGCCCCGACGGCAACTTGTACGTCATCGATCTCGTGGGCGGAAACATCGAGCGCTTCAATGCCGTCACCGGCGCGCCGATCGACACCTTCGCCACCGGTTTGTCGTTCCCTGCCGGCGCGATGCTCGATCGAGACGGCGCGCTGCTGGTCACCGAACTGGGAGATTTGAAGACCATTCCAGGCCGCGTGATGCGGTTCGATCTCTCCAATGGATCGTCGACCCAGGCCACCGGTCCCGGCGGATTATTGCTGCTCCCCTCGCAAATGCTGCTGCTCACCTACGGCGACGCCAATGGCGACGGACTGGCCGACGGCGCCGACTACACCGTTTGGGCAGACAACTTCAATCTGCCGGGCACGTACAACATTGCCCAAGGCGACTACAACGGCGATGGCAAGGTCGACGGCGCCGACTACACCGTGTGGGCGGACAACTTCACCTCCGGCGCCGCTACGGCCGCGCTAGCCATTCCTGAGCCAACCACTGGCGCCTTGGCGCTTTTGGGCGGCCTGACCCTGTTGCTCGCGGCGCGCCGCCGTCGCGCGTAGAATTTAGACCCTGCCCGCGCGCCTTGGGAATTCCGCGTTGCGGGCGCGCAACGGGAGACCTAGAGTGCGGCGCCGCGGCTTTACGCTGGTCGAGCTTTTGGTGGTAATCGCCATCATCGGACTGCTCGTCGCGTTATTGCTGCCGGCGGTGCAGGCCGCGCGCGAATCGAGTCGCCGCGCCAGTTGCGCCAACAACCTCAAACAACTGGGCTTGGCGCTGCACGGCTACGAATCGCGACAGGGGCACTTCCCACCTGGCGCCGACGCCAAGCGATACGAGCGCGTACCGTCGCACCCCCACACGTTTTATCGCTGGTCGGTGTTCGCGCACTTGGCCCCCCACTTCGAGATGGGCACGGCCACCCAGCAATTGCGTATGTCGCTGCCGCTCTACGGCACCGATTATCAAGTGACGCCCGAGAATCGGGCCGGGGTGGCGATCGTGATTCCGCTGCTGCTGTGCGCCAGCGACCAGGGAATACCGGTGGCGGAGGGATATGGGCCCACCAACTACGCCGCCTGCACTGGCACAGGCATCGGGGGTGGAACGCCCGTCGACACCAACGGCGTGTTCTACGTGAACTCGCAAACTCGCTTTGCCGATATTCGCGACGGCGCGAGCAATACGATCTGCATGTCAGAAAGCCTGCTCGGCGCCGGCGAGGCGAGCACCACCGACCCGACCAAGATCGAACCCGACACCGCGTATCGCTATATTTTCGCCGCGCCGCTCACCGACAGCGCCTGCGAGGCGACCCGCAAATGGAACTTCGCCGATCTGCGCGGCTTTTCCTGGGCCAACGGCGAGTATCGCTGCGCGTTATACAACCACTATTACCCGCCAAACCATGTGAAGTCCGACTGCATCGGCGTGCGCATCTCCGGTCCCACCGCCATTCGCTATTCGCCATATGGCTGGCGCGCGGCGCGCAGTCGGCACCCACACGGCGTCGGCGCGCTCTTCGCCGATGGTTCGGTGCGCTTCGTTCGCAACGAGGTCGATACAGCGGTTTGGCAGGCGCTCGCCACGCGCGCGGGCGAAGAAGTCGCCACCGAATAGCCACCCGCTGTCACGAGAAGGGGAGATCGCATGTTGCTACGCGTATTGGCACGCACGGTGCTATTCACTGTTGTGTTCGCGCGCAGCGCAAACGCGCTGGCCGCCGAACCGACGACTCGGCTGAATGTGCTGTTCATCTCTGCCGACGATCTGAACACAGCGCTCGGCTGCTATGGCAACCCCGTCGTCGCCTCGCCAAACATCGATCGGCTGGCCCGTCGCGGCGTGCGATTCGATCGCGCGTATTGCCAGTTTCCGCTGTGTAATCCCAGCCGCGCCTCGGTGCTCACCGGCTTGCGCCCCGATAGCAGCGGAGTGCTGGAGAACAAAACTCACTTTCGCGAGGTCGTGCCGAATGTGGTCACGCTGCCGCAATGCTTCCGCCAAAACGGCTACTATGTGGCGCGCGTCGGCAAACTCTATCACTACGGCGTGCCCGGACAGATCGGAACCAACGGCTTGGACGACCCGCCAAGTTGGCAAGATGTCATCAATCCGCGAGGACAGGACAAGGACGAAGAAGACCTGCTCACGCGACTCACACCGCAGTTTCAGATCGGCGCCGCGCTCAGCTATTTTGGCGACGACGCCACCGACGCCGAGCACACCGATGGCCTCGGCGCGGCCGCGGCCATTCGCTTGCTAGAGCAACATCAAGACGAGCCGTTCTTCCTGGCCGTTGGCTTCTATCGACCGCACGTGCCGTGGATCGTGCCACAGTCCGATCTACAGCGGTACGCTGCAGCCGACATCAAGCTCCCCGCTTCTCCCGCCACGGATCGAGCGACCAAGCCTGAGATGGCGCTCACGGTGACGCCCGCCAACTATGGTCTCAGCGAGCAGCAGCAGCGGGCAGCGATCCGCGCTTACTATGCCGCTGTGACCTTTGTCGATCGTCAGGTTGGCGCGGTGGTCGACGCGCTCGAGCGGCTCGGGCTGGCCGACCGCACCATCGTTGTGTTCTGGGGAGATCATGGCTGGCATCTGGGCGAGCATGGACTGTGGCAAAAGATGTCGCTCTACGAAGAGTCGGCGCGCGTGCCATTAGTGATCGCCGCGCCCGGCGCCAAGGGAGCGGGGCGCACGTGTTCGCAACCGGCCGAACTGGTCGATCTTTATCCAACCCTGGTCGAGTTGTGCGGACTGACGAATCCCGGCCACCTGGAAGGCGAAAGTCTGGCGCCACTGCTGCAAGACCCCGCCACCGAGACCGACGCCGTGGCGTTCACTCAGGTCACGCGTCGGAACCGGCAAAAACAGCCGGTCATGGGGCGCAGCATTCGCACCAATCGCTGGCGTTATACACAGTGGGGCGATGGTCCCGCAGAGCTTTACGACCATCGGCAAGATCCGCAGGAACTTGTCAATTTGGCCGCTCAGAGCGAGACAAAAGCGGTAGAGTCCCGTCTGAAACAGCGACTGGAGACAGCCTTCTCCAAAGCGAAAAATTAGCCGCAAGTCGCGAGGCGACAACGAAATAGCGAGCTGCGCCCAAGACGGGATAACAATTTCTCCAGGTTTTGGCTTGAGCTTTGCACTAGAGTTCAAGCGAGAGGCGGGGCATTCGCCAACGGAACTGTTCGGGGGAACCGAGAGATGGCACAGACTGTCAAGAAAAAGCCAAACGCAAGCCCCTGCGAAGCGGCCGCGGCGCCGTGTTCGTATGCCGCTGGACAATTGCTGGGGGACTACGGCGAGACACGCCGCGAAGAGCATGGCTATCATCCGCCGCAAGCAGCGGACTGCGGACCGAAGTTTCCGCCAGCGCGCAAGGGCCGTGGTCCTTCGCACGAATCGGAGACTTCGATCGGCCAGGAAGGGGATACAAACAGCTAACGGCGCCCGCGACGAGCGATACTTAAGCTCGCGCTTCTGCGCGCACAATGCGCAGCGCGATGGGTCGATCAGCGCCTGCTCGGCGCTCACAAACGCCGGCGATCTGTTCCCCTCGGTCGTACTTCTGCTAGGCTCTGAAGCCGAGCGGCGCAACGCGCCTGGGTTCGGAGCCTGCAACGGATGCATCAACTAGCACACGGCCATCAGCACCCGCATGGCGCAACCGCGCGCGCGGCCGACAATCTGCGCCGCTTGGCCGCTGCCCTGGTGTTGGTCAGTGTTTATACAATCGCCGAGTTTGCCGGCGGCTATTGGGCGAACTCGCTTGCGCTAATGGCCGACGCCGGTCACATGCTCTCCGACGCCGCCGCATTGGCGTTGAGCATGTTTGCCATCTGGGTCGCGCGCCGCCCCGCCACGTCGCGCCGCACGTTTGGCTACTACCGCGCCGAGATTCTCGCCGCGCTCGTCAACGGCGCCACCCTATTGGCTATTTCGGGCTGGATCATCGTCGAGGCGATTGGTCGCTTTCGCGCACCGCCCCCCGTGATCGGTCCGGTCATGTTGGCCATTGCCGCGGGCGGGTTGCTGGTGAATATCGCCGGCCTCGCGATTTTATCGGGCGGTCGCGCCGGCAGCTTGAACGTGCGCTCCGCCTGGTTGCACATGCTCACCGACGCGCTCGGCAGCGTGGCGGCGATTCTCGCCGGCATCATGATTTGGACGGTCGATTGGCGCTGGGTCGACCCCGCCGCTTCGGTGGTCATTGCCTTGCTAGTCGTCCATTCGGCCTGGGGCGTGGTCAGCGAATCGGTCGCGATCCTCATGGAAAGCGCCCCCCAGCACATCAATCTCGACGAAGTTCGCGAGGCCCTGTTGAGCCTCGACGGCGCGGCCGAAGTCCATTCGCTGCACGTCTGGACCATCACCAGCGGTTTCGAAGCCCTCTCAGCGCATGTCGTTGTCGAGGGCGATCGTCAACCGCAGGCCATCCTCAGCGAAATTCGCGAGACGGTGCATGACCGTTTTGGCATCGATCACATTACGGTGCAGATCGAGCCGGTCGGCTTTGAGGAGCACCGTCCCAACTTTTAACAGCGCCTCTGACTACTCCGATTCGATCAATTCGATCCCGAGTTGTCCCATGACCTTGGCCACTGGCAAAAAACAGGTCAAGGCGCCCGCCGCTTGCAAATTGGACTGCGCCAATTTGAGATGGTCGGCGCCAATGCCCCCTCGGCCGATCGTGGCGTCCATCGGGATCCAGGCGCCGTCCAGGTACAGTTCGTTCCACATGTGGTAGCCAAACCCTTGCTCGGACGGGATATAAACCAGCCCAATCGCCACCCGCGCGGGGATGCCTTTGGCACGCGCTAGCGCGGCCAACAACACCGCATGCTCGGTGCAGTCTCCTTCCAAGTTTTTGGCGACTTCCGCCGCGGTCGCCAGCGCCTGACTGAAATTCTTCTTGCGAATCCGCTCATGAACAAATCGCTCCAGCGCAATCGCGACCTTCACCGGGTCGGTTTCGTCGCCCACTGCTTCGCGCGCTAGTTCCGTCACGCGCGCATTGTCGCTCTGAATGAGCGAATTCGGCTCCCGGTCCGCCGCCGTTGGCGCAGCATCAGCGCTTGCTTTGACCGGCTCGCCAGGACGTACGGCGCGCACCGTCAACAGAGCCGTATGCGCGTCCTCGGCATGTACCTCTTGAGTCGGTCCATGAGGGAACACGGCGGCCGGGTCCCCCTGCTTTAGCGTCACCCGGTAGCGCGCTAGCCGGCCTGCCCGCGGGTTCTCAAGCGGTCGCGCCAGCCGCACCACCGTGTCGTAGCCCAGGTCGAAGCTCGCCGCTTCTGGCTTGCCCAGCGCCACCTCCTTCGTGGTGCGGAACGATTGCATGCCCAGCGCGTCGATCCGCGTTTTGAGCGTTTCTCCCTGGCGGTTCAGCCAGATCGTGGAGGTGATCCCGCCCCCCGGCAACTCCACCCGACTGGTTACGCGCAACAATTCGACCGGACCACTTGGCATCTCGGTCGTTTCGTAATCGCCGGCTTCCAGGTGATTCGTGGCCAGCACCACCTGATCCAGCATCGGCATGACCAATCGCACCGAGCGCTTTTCGCCCGGCCGGAGTGGCTTTTCCAACAGGCTGCGCTCCACGGCCATTAGTCCGCCAATGTCCGTCGACCAGGGAATGGCCGTTTGCCGCGCTTGCCCGCTGGCGGTCGTCTCCACGCGCAGTTCAGACCCGACAACCTTGGCCGTCAACACAATCGGCGCCTGGGCCACACGCGTCTCGTTGCGCAGATCGAGCAATTGCCCTGCCGGCGTCTCGTGGGCAGTGGTCGTCACTTCCTGCGTCGTCTTCTGGCCAAATCGCTCCAGCACCAGACGGTTTTCAACGGCCAGTTCGATCGCCGGTCGGCCGTGCCACATCGTCGTCCGAGTGGTGGTGTGGGTGTAACCCACCCGCGCGTCGCCCATGTAGAAGGCGTCCCACCAGTCGCGGTTTGCTAGCACGCCAGCTTGCTGGTTCGGCGCAGATTCGCTTTCGGTGCTGGCGGCGCGACCACTGCAACCGGCCGCGCAGCCGGCCAGCGCCAGGATGGCCCCTGCCAGGGCGACAGACCTGCCGCCGGCGCAAAGCAATTCGGTTTGCCTCATGCGAACCCTTTTTTCGTCGCGTGCGTAGTGAGACTGGCCAATCATAGCAGACGCGCTGCGCCCGGCGCGAAATCGCCGTGGCGATCCAGCGCGATCTTGAATAGGGAAGTTTTGTTCGCGGAACTTTCCTCTTTTTTTTGAGGGCGCCTTCCGCGAACGATCCGGTTGTGGCGAGTGAAGCGACTGGTCGTGTGGAACATTTTTCCCACGGCGCAGGCCTTCGCAAACCGGGCCGCGAATTTCGCGGCTCGGCCATCGTCAGCTCCGTTTCGCCCATCTCACGGGTGCTAGAGTTGGTTTGAACACGCTCCTTGCGCGTTGATATCGCACGCCAACTTAAGCGCGAAGATTCGCTGGCAGCCGGCCCCCCACCCACGCGGGATGCGGGACTACCGGTTATTCGGCCTGTAACGAGGCCGCCGCCTGCGAATCAATCGCCGCCCCAATTGGCGGATAGTCGACGCCGGCTGACCTAGAGTTGGTCGGACACGCATCGGAGACGCCGTGTTCAACGCTGGTTACGGATTCTGCGTGCAACCATCGCGGCCGACCAACGGCAGGCCGCAGACCCGCTTTTTATTGGTTATTCGCAGGTCTTTTCGACTAGCGCCGCGAGAACTAACTGCGCCGGCTGTTAACTGTCGCTGGAACACTGAATTGGCGAAACCGATGGGCTTCTTAAAGCGTTTATTCCGGAATGTTTTTCGAGACGGTGGCGTGCCGCACGGCGCCAGCAGCTTCGATCATTTGAGCGAAGCCGAGCTGGAAGCCCATCTGCGGGTCGTGCGCTATGGCGAATTCGTGTTGACCGACGCGATTCGCCCTTCCTACGACCTGCAAGTGGTGCCCACCGCCGGCTATCGACACGACACCTATCATGACGAGGAGACGCGCTCCTCGGTGCCGGTGCTCATGGCCTCCGCCTCGCGGCGCGAGTTGTTCGAAGTCTTCATGGAACTGCTCGACCCGCTCGGCTCCGTCGTCGACGTGGTGCTGGAAACCAGCCACAATCGCGACGAGCGCGGCCACAACGATCTGTACCGCGAACACATCGACATGCCGGTGCTCAAGAGCATTCTTTGGGACTACGAGGATATGCTCCTTAACGACGGTTGCACCGGCATCGCCGTTTTGAACCCGATGGCCCCGCAAGAAGTGCAGTTCGACGAGCACAAGCTGCTGATCGTCTACGGACAAGAATTGCGCGCCTTCGAAGACGTGTTGGACGACCAACGCGTGCGCTGCAACGACCAGATGCGCTTCATCACCGAAGCCGAGCACGTCCACTCCTCAAGCGATCAATATCGCGAGCAATTCGAGGAACTGCGGATGCGGCTCGGCATCGACTCCTACGGCTGGTAGCCGCGAGCCAACCCCCCAGCGTTAACCAGCCGTGAACTCGTCGCGCAAGAAGCGCGCCGCGCGGTCCCAGCACTCGGTCGCCTGTTCAAAGTCGACCGGCATCGCCTTCACGCTGCGCGGCGTCTCCACGCGTGGAGCGACGGTGACCCGCGGATTGAGCGGAATCTGGGCGCTCTCGGCCTGGGCCAGCGCCGCTTCGACCGGCGGTGACAACAAATACCTGACCAACCGCTGGGCGTCCTCGGGCCGCGGCGCTCCCCGCAAGATGGCCACGGTGTTCGGGATGAACAACGTGCCGAGCTGATCTGCTCGGCGGTCGGGGTAAACGATCGCGACCGGCTGTCCCTGTTCTACTTCAATGATCGCGTCGTCGGTGTCGGTGATTCCAAACGCCAATTGGCCCGACGCCACCCCCTGAGCCACCTGTTTGTTACCCGACAAGATTTGCGCGTCGTTCGCTTTGAGCTGCCGAAAGAACTCTTGTGCGGCGTCATCGCCAAGCGACGCGAACAGGCAGGCCGCATGGGTGGCCGTGGTGCCAAACAGCGGCTTGGCCATGCCAATTTTGCCGCGCCATTTTGCGTCCAGCAGGTCGTAAATCGAATCGGGCCGCTCCGCCTCCGCCACAATCTGGGTGTTTACCAACAGCACCCGCGCACGCGCGGCGAAACCGTGCCAGGTGTGATCGGCGGCCTGAAACTCCGTCGGAAACTCATCGGCCTCGGGCGGCTGATACGGCGCCAGCAGCCCACGCCGCTGCAAGCGAATGGTGTTCAGTATCTCGTTGTTCCAAAACACGTCGCAGCGTGGGCGCGACTGCTCCGCCAAAATGGCGTTGACCAAACCCACGGTTTTAGTGCTCTCCACATCGAACTTGGGCGCCACCTCAATGCCGCTTTCACGAGTAAACTCCGCCAAGATCGGCTGCGAAAATTCCGAATCCAACGCGCAATAGACAACGACCGAGCGGCCGCCAGCGCGTGACCAGCAGCCGGCCATACAGGCGACCAGCGCAACGACCGTGGCCCACCGCCACACAATGACTTGTTTACTTATCACGATGCTTCTTGTGGCAATCAGTGCATGAGCGGCGAAGCTGTTCGTACGCGCTGGTCGCGCGGCTTGGTTCGTTCGCTTCAATCGCGGTTTGCAACTCCGCCGCCACATTTTCCGCGGCGCTCATGGCCGCTCCAAACTCCTTGGCATGCTGCGGCGACAGCAAGCGCCGCGCTTCGTGCAACCCCTCGCGAACCAGCAGCGCTTCTTGAGCGGGCGCCAAATCGGGATGCTCCGGCGGCGCTTTCCAACCCGCCTTCATGCACATCCCCAGATGGTCGGCCTGTCGATCGAGCGCCGCCATTGCCTCGGCAAGCGAAGAGACGCGCGCCGCTTCGACCAATTCAGGCAAGTCCTGATCGAGCGCTGGCGGAACAAAGCCAGCCACATCGCGCCACAGCCCGCCATACTGCTTACCAGTGCCGGCGAGCTTCAAGATATCTTGGGCCTGCTGATGATTGATGCCACTGGCAGCCTGGCAGACGATGGCGGCGGCCGCCGGCCCACGATGCTGGCCATGATGGCAGTGCACGTAAATCGGCCCCTTGGCCTCACGACCCACACGAGTCAGTGCCCATTGCGCCGACTGCGGCAGCCCGTCGTAGCCGATCGGCACATGCACATACCGCATGCCATGGCGTCGCGCCGCGTCCAAATCGGGCCGCTGTCCGTCAACGCTCACAATCGTGCGCACGCCCAGCTTTTCCAACTTGGCAAAATCGGCGTCGCCGTGTGGCTCGCCTCCAGAATACAGATGGGGCGTCAGCCGCCAGGGGTTTTCGATTCCATCCAGTCGCGGCTCGGCGGTCGGGGCGAACTCCTCCGGCGCCGTCCGCGGCGCTTCGCCCTCCCCAGGCGCGGCCGCTCCATCCGCGGCCAGCAAATTCACGGCTGGCAACTTCGAATCGTCAGCCGCCGCCGACGCGCACAGCGTCGCCAACGCGACGGTGGCCACTGTTCCCCAGCAGGTTTTCACAACGATATTCAACTGCCCCTCGCGCGGGCCAAATTCGACACGGTGATCACGCAGTCGATTCTAACCGACAGCGGCGTTCGAGTAAGCTATGCGCACGGAAAGGACACGCCATGCAACGCCAGGTGCTCAGTAGCGATGCCCCTTGGGAGCCCTTAGTCGGCTATTCCCGCGCGGTGCGCGTGGGTCAGCAGGTGTTCGTCGCGGGCACCACCGCCACCGACGAGCAGGGACAGGTCGTCGGCCGGGGCGATCCTCATACTCAAGCAATGCAAGCGCTGCGCAACATCGAACACGCGCTACAGCGTGTTGGCGCGCGGTTGGCCGATGTGGTGCGCACACGAATGTTCGTGACCAATATCGAGCAGTGGCAGGAGATCGGCCGTGCGCACGGCGAGTTCTTCCGCGAGATTCGCCCCGCTGCCACCATGGTGCAGGTCCAGCGACTGATCGACCCGGCAATGCTGGTCGAAATCGAGGTCGATGCGATCATCGCTCACGACGACGATCCGCTCGCATAGCGGCCGCCGCTAAGTTGCAACCGCGGGCGACATGGCAACATGTGCGCCGTCGCCATTTTCGTGCAGCGAATCCATATCGATGCGGTCGACGAACACGCAGCCCACTCGATGCAGGGGCCGCTCCGGATCGCCAATCACAGAGCAGTTCACGATGGTCGCGGTGCGAAAATAGGGGTCGTCGGCGGCGCCAAACGAAACCACCACCTGCTCATAGTCAGGACGCTCGGTCGCGATATACGCGAAGCCGGTCGACGACAGATCTTCACAATGGTACTGGCGAAATTGCGACCCAATCGGAATCACGCCGTTTTGATAAGGAGCAATTTGTTGCACGCTATCGAAATGATAGCGGCGGCTGTCGCGCAGCATCACGGCGATCGGCTCGGTCATGGCGCCGTTGTGAAAATAGGAGCGATTGCGGCCATTCTCTTTGGCATCGTACAGCGCCTGATCGGCGCGGCGCACAAGCGTCTCGCCCGTGTCGGTGGCGGTCGCCACGGCTAGCCCCAAGCTGGCGTTCACCGCCAACTCGGCGCCTTGAAATTCGACGCGCGCCCGCTCAATCGCCTCCCGCACCCGCTCCGTCGCCACCTTGGCCTCACCGATAGAGTCGCCCGGCAATAGCGCGCAGATTTCTTCGCCGCCGTAGCGAGCCACCACATCGTCGTGGCGCAGCGTATCTTGCAACACGCGCGCCACGCGGCGCAACACTTCATCTCCGGCCTGATGACCATATTGGTCGTTGAAATGCTTGAAATGATCGATATCCAGCATCAACAGCGATAGCGCGGCGCCAGTGCGCTGCGCTAGCGCCAACTGGCGCGTCAATTCTTCGTCGAAAGCGCGCCGATTGGCGAGACCGGTCAGCGCGTCGGTCCGCGCCACCGCCAACGTGGATTCGAGCTTTTGGTGCTGCAGTTCGATCTCGTTCTTCGTGGCGGCCAGCTCGTTTTCCAGCAGCCGATTGGCCTTAATCAACTCCGTGGCGGCCGCCAGCACTGCGGCCGGATTACTCTCGTCCCCGTCCAGCGATAACTCCTCGGTGATCTCGCCGACACGGGACGTATGACGCCCTGTGATGTCCTGAATGTTCGACGACAATTCATGCAACCGCGCCAGAAATTCCGCCGATTGCGCTGCCTCCATCGCCGCCGCCGCGCTCTGCGGTCGAGCGCCAGTCAAGTCCGCCGGTTCATCCGCTCTGAAACCTGGCAGACGCCCCAAAACGCGATGCCAGCCCATCACGTAGCCGATGAGCAGATTCAGCATCGCCAATACGACGAGCACCACGACCACTTGTTGCCTCCCGCGTGCAGAAAGCTGCGGATAGGTTGCCTTGAAAAACATAGCTCATCCACGTTCCCAGCCCTCGCAAAATCGTCCAGCGCCGTAAAGACGGCTCGACTGGCATAACCCGTCGTGCGGACGCCAGGCACGACCGCATTGGACCGTCGCGCGGTCTTGAGCTAATTGTTCCCTGAGGGGAAAACCTGGAAACATAAGAGGGCACTCGTCCAATGACGCAGCACAAGGTTCACGAAACAGGATCGCCATCTCAACCCGATACGCAACGACTGCTCGCCCGGTTGCTCTACGAGCAACACGCGCAAGACCAGGCGTTTGATCACACTCGCCGCTCGGCCGAGCGATTCGACCTGTCGGTGGTGGTGGTCGTGACGCCCATGATCAACGGGGTTCCACAGGTCGATCTGTCGTTTTTCACCGTCACCAAAAACATCTCGGTCGGCGGCGTGGCGTTCGTGGTCAACTCCCCCTTGGAGTTCGACGAGGTGCTGCTGGGCATCCGGCTCCCCTCCGAGACGCGGGTGTCGCAACTGCGCGGCAAGATTCGCCATCAGACCGAACTGGGAGGCGGATTTCGCCAGGTGGGCGTCGAAGTGCGGGAAGTCTTCAATACCGCGGACTTCCCGCTGCTCGAACGATTTTCGCAGTGAATCGCGATAATTTACGGCCACCACGCCGCGCGAGTCGAGCCTGAATCACCGAAATGACGCCTTTGACGGGTGAGGTGGGGATCGCTATATTAGCCGATTCCCATAACCTCAAACCCATTAGCGGCATCATGGCATTTTTCAAAGGCCCGCGCAGCGGCAAGCCCCCTGCTCGCACCGCCAAAAAACGCGCTCGCGCCGGCGCTCGCGCCAAGAAGAAGGATCCGGTCTTCGTCAACGGCGAGCGGCCGCGTCCCATGTACATCGATTACAAAGATTTGGAACTGCTCGGCAAGCTCATCAGCCGACATGGCCGCATCGTCAGCCGCCGCAAGAGCGGTTGCACCGCGGTGAGCCAGCACGCCGTCAGCGAGGCGATCAAGCGGGCTCGCTTCATGGCCCTGCTCCCCTACGTCGCCGAGTAACGCGCGCGACGTTCTTCGACCAAGACACTCCTAACTGTCTTGGCCTGCGCGCGGACGCGACCTTTCGACACCAATCAATCACTACGGCGCCGGCGGCCGTGCGTCTTGCGATGCGGCCGATAGCCACGCTTGCCCGTCTCGCCGGCCGCGGGCTCTTGCGATCGCTGGTCGCGCTCCTGCCGCCGCTTAATCTGCCGGTTCGCCTCCTCGCGCCGTTTGCGCAGCGCCTCGACGGGCGGCGACGAAGGGATCAGGCAATCGCAGCCGGCGCCGATCAAGTCGTGCCGGCCAGCCTGCTCCAGCGCCTGACGCACCTCGAAATAATTCTCCGGCTTGAAGAACTGCAACAGCGCCCGCTGCAGCTTGCGGTCGCGCAAATGCCGCGCCACATGCACTGGCCGCTTGGTGAACGGATCGAGTCCGGTGTAGTACATGCAGGTGGCGATGTCGATCGGGCTGGGAATGAAGTCTTGCACTTGGTCCGGCTCGTAGCCATTCTGCTTGAGGAACACCGCCAGTTCGATCATTGAGTCGAGCGAGCTGCCCGGATGACTGGCAATGTAGTACGGCACCAGATATTGCTGCTTGCCTGCCTGCTTCGACGCGCGCTGAAACTCGCGATCGAACGCCAGAAAATCCTCTTTGCCCGGCTTCTTCATCAGGTCGAGCACTTCGGGATCGGTGTGTTCGGGCGCCACCTTAAGCAGCCCTCCCACGTGATGCTGCGCCAGTTCGCGCATGTAGGTGGGATCGCGCCGCGCCAAGTCCATGCGTATGCCCGACGCGACCAGCACCTTCTTCACCCCCGGCTGCTCGCGCGCGTCGCGCATCAATTGCACAAGCGGGCCATGATCGGTCCCCAACAATTTGCAGATCGTGGGATGGACGCAACTCAGCCGGCGGCATTTCGCCTCCACCTCGGGCCGAGTGCAACGCATTTGGTACATATTGGCGGTCGGGCCGCCAATGTCGCTCACCACGCCGTTAAAGGTCGGATCATCGCCTAGTCGCTCGATCTCCTGCAGCACTGAATCGTGCGAGCGGCTCTGAATGATCCGCCCCTCGTGCGCCGTGATCGAGCAAAAAGTGCAGCCTCCAAAGCAGCCGCGCATGATCTGCACCGAATGCCGCACCACGTCGTAGGCCGGTATCTTCGCCTTGCCGTACATGGGATGCGGCCGCCGCGTGTACGGCAGCCCGTACACGCGGTCCATTTCTCCTTCCGTCAACGGCAGCGCCGGGGGATTGGCCACCACGGTCTCGCGATCGTGTCGCTGCGTCAGTCGCCGCGCGTTATGCGGATTCGTCTCGTGATGAATCAGGCGCGTGGCGTCGCAGAACGCCAACTTGTCGCCGGTCACCTGCTCGTAGCTTGGCAGCGCGACGGTGTTCTCCGTCGGCGGCGACTCGCTGGCGCCGAGGCGATAGACCACGCCGCGCATGTCGCGCAGGTCGCGCGTGGTTTGACCTTCAGCCATGCGCCGCGCGATTTCGACAATCGCCCGCTCACCCATGCCGTAGACCACCAGATCGGCCTTGCAATCCATGATGATCGAGCGGCGAACCTTTTCGCTCCAATAGTCGAAGTGCGCCAACCGCCGCAGACTCGCCTCCACGCCGCCGGCGATCACCGGCACGCCGCGGTACGCCTCTCGCGCCCGCTGGCAATAGGCCAACGTCGCCCGATCGGGCCGCAGCCCAATTCGACCGCCCGGGCTATAGGCGTCGTCGTTGCGCACCTTTTTGTTGGCGGTGTAATGATTGATCATCGAGTCCATGTTGCCCGCGCTCACGCCAAAGAAGAGCCGCGGCCGACCAAACTCGCGCCAATCGTCGCAATTGCGCCAGTCGGGCTGGCTAAGTATCGCCACCCGAAAGCCCTCGTCCTCCAATAGCCGGCCCAACAGCGCCATCGCGAAACTGGGGTGGTCGATATAGGCGTCGCCGGTCACAAACACCACGTCGACCCATTCCCAACCGCGAGCAGCCATTTCCTCGCGTGTGGACGGCAATGGCTGATTGGCGCCCCGCGGCGCGCGCGCACTCTCGCTCTCCCGCGCCAAGCTTCCCGCGCCAAAG
>JAIBBY010000045.1 GCA_019694455.1 Pirellulales bacterium | reverse complement strand
ACGCCTCGTCGCGTGTGCGCTGCAGAGCCACGCGAATCCGCGCCAGTCGCTCGCGAGTTTCGGCGCTGGCGCGCGGCGATGGCTCGGGCAACAGCGGCAAGATCTTGGGGCCCAGCTCCAGCAGACTTTTCTCGGCCGCGTCGCGATCGGCGACGGCCGGCTGATCGAGCCGGGCCACGAGCCGGCGAACCGATTGCTGCATCTCGGCATCCGGCGCCGCCGCGAGCGCGAAGGCGCAGGCGAAGAGCGGCAGCATCAAAATGGCAATTGCCCGCTGTGGCACGGAAGTATCGCCCAAAACAAAGGAAAACGATCAGCAAACGCTTGCATTGTAGGACGGGCGCTCGCGGCGTGCCAGAAAGGGGATTCACACTGAACTGACGACGTCGGTCGCCCGCGGCAAAAACAGCAAATCGAGCCTAGCGGAATTCTTGCGGTGAAAAGTCTGAGTCACGTAACGCACCGCTAGAAATCACTCGCGCCGCGTCAACCGACTTTGCAGCGCGACGATGATGCCAATAACGGCGATGCCGGCGAGAAAGCCGATCGACGCGTAACTCCGCCCCTTGGGCACAAACTCGTTCAGATAGGTACCCAAATCCGCAGCAATCGTCGCGCCGACGATCGCCGCGACGATCATAAAGAATGCGGCCGCAATAGTGCGATTGCTCATCGGAGAGGGTCTGGACTCGACCGGTTGTGCGCAACTAGCCAATTGTATCGCTCGATCACGGCAAGAAACGGATCGGCTGCCGAAATGACCTAAACTTGCGCGGACCCAAGTCTCGCGGCACTCCCCGGCCGCTCATCACCTTCGATGTGACACCATGATTCGCGCCGGTTGCGGCCGCTTGGCGGCCTTGTGCTGTTTGATTAGCCTGTTCGGCCCTGGCAATGCGGTGGCGATCGACGCCTCGCGCGGCCTGTTGGAGCTGCGGCTGGGAACCACGCGCATCGAGGGGATGCCGCTGGCGTGGTCGAAGCAGCGCGTGTTTCTGTTGGCGCGCGATGGCCGCATGTGGGACTTTCCGCCCGGCGAGGCCGAGGACTTTCAGAAGCTGCCCGGCCGCTTCAGCAGCTATTCGGCAGGCGTGATGCGCAGCCAACTGCAATCCGAGTTGGGTCGCGAGTTTGAAGTGACGGGCACAGGTCGCTATCTGGTGGCCTATCCGGCAGGACAGAAGAACCTGTGGGCAGAGCGATTTGAAGAACTGTATCGCTCCTTTGTGCACTACTTTGCCGTACGCGGATTCCGGGTGAAGGATCCGACTTTCCCCTTGGTCGCCGTGGTGTTTCCGAATCATCAGGCGTTTCGCGGCTACGCCGCGCGCGAAGGGCGGCAGGTGCCCGCCAACGTATTGGGCTACTACTCGCCAGTTTCGAACCGCGTGGCGTTGTACGACACGCGCAAAGGCGACTCTGACTGGCATACCAACGCCGAAACGATCATTCACGAGGCGACGCACCAAACCGCCTTCAACACCGGCATTCACTCGCGCTTCGCCGAGCAGCCGCGCTGGGCGGTGGAGGGGCTGGCGATGCTGTTCGAGGCGCAGGGGGTTTGGAACTCTCGGGCGCAGCAGAACCTAGAGGACCGCATCAATCGCAGCCAATTGGCGTCGTTCCGACGATTTCAGTCGCGCGGACGAAAAGCGGACTCACTGGCGCAACTGTTAAGCAGCGACCGCCGCTTTGAGCACGACACGCAAAATGCCTATGCCGAAGCCTGGGCGTTGAGCTTCTTTCTGGTGGAGACCGAGCCGCGCAAGTACTCGCGATATTTGCAACATCTGGCGGCCCTGCCCGATTTCGCCATGCGGACGCCGGCCGAGCGGTTGCACGACTTCACAGAGGTGTTTGGGGAGAACCTGCCGCTGTTGGAGGCGCGATTTCAGGAGTTTGTGAAGGAGCTAAAGTAGTCGCTGGCGCTGCTAGCATCAGGCGCCGGCGCCTCTTAGAATCGATGGGAACGACGCGACGCGGACGCTTTTTGACGCCGCCCCATCTCAGGCGCAATGTCATGCTCGATCAACCCACCATTTTGCTGATCTTGGGGCTCTTCGCCCTGTTGGCGGTGATGGCGATGGTGGTGATTCGGCCGGCGGGACCGCCGCCGCACCGCATGCCCACAAAGAAGCCCGCCGTTCGCAAAGGGGCCGCGGCGCCAGGCAAGCCGGCTGAGCAGGAAGAGCCGCCACGCCGCGCCGAAAGCGCATAGCAGCCTGAACAAGCTACCGCGCGCGGGGATGGGCACGCTCGTAGACGGCGCGCAAACTCGCCGTGCTGACGTGTGTGTAGATCTGCGTGGTGCTGAGGCTCTTGTGACCTAACAGTTCTTGCACGCTGCGAATATCGGCGCCGCGATCCAACAGATGCGTGGCAAAGCTGTGCCGCAGGGTGTGCGGCGTGGTGCGCTGATCGAGTCCGGTGATCTTGAGGTGCTTCTCCAACATGCGGGCAACGCTGCGGGTGGTCAGCCGGCGGCCAAACTTGTTGGTGAAGACAGGGCATCGCGGCGGCTCGGGACCACGCAGATCGAGCTTACGCACCGATAACCAGGCTCGAAGCGCCTGCTGAGCGTAAGAGCCCAAAGGGGAGAGGCGTTCCCGCTTTCCCTTGCCGCGGACGGTCAGCACCCCGGCCGCGAAGTCGCAATCGCCGTCGTTCATGCCGACACACTCGCTGACGCGCAGGCCGGCGGAGTACATCGTTTCCAGGATGGCGCGGTCGCGCAGCCCCATCGGCTGTTTGGCGGGAGGCGCGGACAGCAGACTGTTGATCTCATCGCTCGTGAGAAAGTGCGGCAGTTTTCGCTCCTTGCGCGGGTTACGGAGCGGTTTGGCCGGATTGGCCTTGGTCCAGCCTTCGCGCTGGCCAAACTTGAAGAAGCTGCGCAGCGACGCCAAACGCCGCGCGATCGTGGTCGAGGCGTAGCCCGCCTCGTGCAAGCCCGAAAGATAGCCACGCAGGTCGCTGGTGCTGATCAGGCCCGGCTGTGGCAGTTCCTGCCCATAGAGGTGGCCCAGATACTCGGCCAGGGCTTCCAGGTCTTCGCGATAGCTCTTGAGCGTGAGCGCGGAGGCGTTGCGTTCGACCTGCAAATAGCTCAGAAAACGATCTTTGGCGACCAGCATGGCGCGTCGCTCCCGCGCGCAGGTGGGAGCCCGAGAAACCCGAAATCGCGGGCAGGCAGGAAACTCCGCGGTGTCGCCGAACCTGCCCGCGACATTAGACGCTGTGTGGCCAGCTTAACCGATTTCGTCCTTATCGGTGGCCAGCGGCACGCTGAATCGGGGTCGCGGCGTGTTGAGCTTTTCGTCCTGGCGAATTTTTTGGCTCAGCACGGCGGCATCGTACCAGGTGAAACTCAACTCGGGATTCGAGGCGAATCGACCGAGGACGCGCAGCGCTTCGGCGCGGCTGGCGTCGTCGTAGAGGAACACGTAACGCTCGGCGCCCTTGACGAGAGCTAAGACATTGATGTCTTCGTTCACTTCCCACAGCTCCTTCCGCGGCGCGTCCGGCGTTTCAGCCGCTCAATGTTGTTTTGCTAGCGGCCTCATGCCGCCTGGGTTCTTATCGGCTTTGCGGCCAGCGCCACACTACTCGTGCTTCGTCGACGCCCCCCCGCGCAGACACCATTTCGGTGATGCTGCGGTAGCAGCAGAAGCGGATAAAATCGGGCATGCGGGTTAGATAGCCGCGCCAATTGCTGCCGCGTTCGTCGTCGCGGAAAAAGTAGTAGTTCGAAAGCGAGTTGGTGAACTCGCCGTCGGCGCCGTCATAGCTGCGCGTGTGGCGCAGCACTGGCTCGTTGCAAGCCATCAGCGGCCCCAACTCAGCGGCCGGGGGAGGCGGAAAAAGCCCCCGGGCATCGGGCCAGCCGGCGGGCACCTGGTTCATCTCCGGTGGCGCGGGCGCCGGATCGTCGATGGCTGGCGCCTCGGTCGAAGCCGGCGCTGCTGCTGGCGTTTCGTTGTAGGCGACCGCCGCGCCTTCGCTGGTCGACAAGGGATCGTCAGGGTCACCGGGGGGCGGGGCCAGTTCTTCCCCAGCGCCCGGCGGCTCGACGTGTTGCAAAGGCTCTGGCCCATAGGCGGGCGTTTGTGTCTTGAGCTGGGCGCGCGCCAGCCCCATTTCGGCCTCGAGCACGAGCGGGGCCGGAATTTCCTTCTCTTCGTCGGTGCCCCACGGCAGGCCATAGCCCACCGGAATCTGGTGGAAATACGGGTTGGCAGCGTACCACTCGACCTGTAATCCGCAGCGGGGCGGGTAGTAGGGGCGAAAGTCGGTGACCGCGGCCACCACGATGGCATCGACACCGAGTTGCTGCGCCAACAGGCGCGCCTGCTCTGGGCTTTCGAGCGTCAGGCCGTGCGCCTCCATGGCCCGCTCGACGACTCCCACTGGCACGACTTCGAAGCCGGGGATCGATTGCAGCTCGTTGCCGTACGCCTCGGCGAATTGCCGGCCATCGGCAGCGGGTTCGGTGCTGAGATTGAAGAAGGGAGCGACGGCAACCTTGGTAAGCTGCGGAAAGGGGTTGTGATACATCGGCTGATGGCCCAACTGCGGCAGCATATAGCAGCCGCTGGTGGCCAGCAGGCACAGCAAACACAGCATGTATCGCAACTGTCGCGACATGAACCGCTTAAGTCGAAGGCACCCCCCTTCTCATCAAGCGCCATCTGACGAGGCGCCGCGGCGCGCGGCATTTGACTTGCCGCGGGCAGCGTGTCGTCGGCCTGGATTATCGGAATTTCCGGAGGAGCTTCTGCAAACGAAATCGGCAAAGTTGGCCGATTGGCGAACTGTTTCCGGACAGAGATCGCTGGCCCTGACAGGCGCCAGCATGCGATAATGGATGCAGAGGTGCGAAAGGTTCCCCTATGAGCGACCCCATGACGCCGGATGATCTGAGCAAGCGCTACATACCCCCGTATTTGGCGCTCAGCCGACAAGGAGACGTTTTGGCGCGCGCCGCCACCGGTAGCGAGTTAGTCAGGGAAGTCGAGCGACTTGGAATCGACCCGCGCACGATCGTTCTGGATCGCGAACGCGACGACAAGCGGATGGTGGTGTATTGAGGCGCCGCCAAGCATCGCCTGCCAAGGCGTCGTCGAGACTCGCACGCAACCTTTCGGTACTGATCTGTCGTGACGCTCGTTTTCCCATATCAGGGTCAGGGGGTGGTTCCCAAACCGATTGTGCCAATCGTCGTCGAAGGCCCAACGTCGTTTGTTGAAACGCGGGCTTTGGTCGACACCGGCGCCAGCTTGTCGGTGTTGGAACGGTGGATTGCCAACTGGATCGGACTCGACCTGAGCGATTCTGAGTCCATCGAAATCTCCACTGCGACCGGTGAACAGTTTCGAGCACGCCTTGGTGTTGTGGAATTGTCGCTGCAAAGCGACGACGACTTCTGTCGTTGGCAGTCGACCGTCGCCTTCGCGGATGTCAGCCTTGGCGATCAAATTCTTGGGTTCGCTGGCGGGTTGCAGCATTTTGATGTGACATTCTTGGGACGGCAGCGCCTGGTGCAGCTCGTTTGGAATGGATAGCCGAGCCACTGACGGGCTTACGCGGCACGCCGCAGGTTTGGACCAAGAGTTGCATGAGTTGATTACAAGCGAAATCGGCCCGATTTTTGTCTGGTCAATCGCACGGCCTACTGGCTCGGCGGCACTCCCTTGGAAACGTGTGGATGTGCATTGCAAGCCGTTGAACATTCGCGACTAACGCCGCGTCAAGCTGCACCAACGCGCCGGCTGGGGTACGATAGTAGTCGCGTCAAGATTGCCACCTCCGCGAGCGCCGCGTTCCATGTCGCAAGATCGCAGCAAGATCACGGTACCCAAGTTCATGGAATTCAAGGGGAGTGGGCATCGTATCTCGATGCTCACCGCCTACGATTTTCCCACGGCCGCGCTGCTCGACGCCGCCGGCACTGACGCCATTTTGATTGGCGACAGCCTAGCCATGGTGGTGCAAGGGCACACCAGCACCTTGCCGGTGACGCTCGACGAGATCATTTACCACGCCGAGATGGTGGGACGGGCAGTGAATCACGCCCTCACCATCGTCGATATGCCGTTTCCGAGCTATCACCTGGGCCCCTATAAAGCGGTGGAGAACGCCGGGCGAATCATCAAGGAAACCCGCTGTCAGGCGGTGAAGCTGGAAGGGGGCGCCGACCAGGCCGAAGTGATCTCGACCTTGGTGACTGCCGGCATACCGGTCATGGCCCACGTGGGACTGCGCCCGCAGAGCGTGCATGTGCTGGGGGGCTACAAGGTACAGCGCGACGAGGAGCAACTGCTGCACGACGCGCGTTCGGCGCAAGCGGCCGGCGCCTTTGGTATTGTGCTCGAGTGCATTCCAGCCGACATCGCCCAGCGCATCACCGCCGACCTCAAGATTCCCACCATTGGCATTGGGGCGGGCGTGGCGACGGATGGCCAAGTGCTGGTGATCAATGATTTGCTAGGCCTGACCGCCGGATACGTGCCGCGGTTCGTGAAAAAATACGCCGACATGGCGGGCATCATCACGTCGGCGGTCAAGCAGCACATCGACGAGGTGCGGCGCGGCGAGTTTCCCGGCCCGGAACAGACTTTTAACTAACAAAGCCGCGGCATGCGAGGGACGTGGCGCGACACAAGCACAGGAAGCGAGCGGCGCCATGCCCAACCGATTGGCCAAGGAAACGAGTCCGTACCTCTTACAGCACGCCAACAACCCAGTGGATTGGCATCCCTGGGGCGCGGAAGCGATCGCCAAGGCGAAGCAAGAAAACAAGCCGATTTTTCTGTCAATCGGTTACTCCGCCTGCCACTGGTGCCACGTGATGGAGCACGAGAGCTTCGAAAACGAAGCAATCGCCAACAAGCTCAACGAGCATTTCGTGAGCATCAAGGTCGACCGGGAGGAGCGGCCCGACCTGGATCAGGTGTATATGAATGCCGTGCAGATGATCACCGGTCACGGCGGCTGGCCGATGTCGGTGTTTCTCACGACGGAGCTCAAGCCGTTTTTTGGCGGCACTTATTGGCCGCCCGAGGCGCGGATGGGGATGCCTGGGTTCGGTCAGGTGCTTGACGCGGTGATTGACGCCTGGAAAAACCGCAAAGACCAGGTGGTTGAACAAGCGGGGCAAATGCAGGAGAAGCTGAAGGAGATCGGCCTCTTGTCCAGTGCGGCGGGCGAGCTGCCAGCCGATTTGATGGAGACGGCAGTCGACTCGCTAGAGCGAGTGTTCGACCGGCGCTTTGGTGGCTTTGGCCGCGCGCCAAAGTTTCCGCATCCGATGGATCTGCGACTGTTGTTGCGGGCATGGCATCGCACCGGACGCGAAGAGACGCTTGAGATCGTCACTACCACGCTCGACCACATGGCGGCCGGCGGAATTTACGATCACCTGGGGGGCGGCTTCCATCGCTACTCAGTCGACGAGCGCTGGCTGGTTCCGCACTTTGAAAAAATGCTCTACGACAACGCCTTGCTGACACTGGCGTATGTCGAAGCGTATCAGGCAACGCAGCGCGACGCATATCGGAGCGTGGCGCGCGAAACCTTGGACTACGTGCTGCGCGAAATGACCGACCCGACCGGCGGTTTCTACAGCACGCAAGACGCCGACAGCGAAGGTGAGGAGGGCAAGTTTTATGTCTGGACGCCTGCGGAGGTCGACGCCGTGCTGGGCGCCGAGCGCGGCAAGACCTTCGCCTATGTGTACGACGTGAGCGATGTTGGCAACTTTGAAGGGCACAACATCCTGAATCGCGGCAAGACGCTCGAACAGTGCGCGACGATCCTGAAGCGCGACGCCGCCGAGTTGGCGGACGAACTGGCCGAAAGCCGCGCCTCGTTGCTGGCGGCCCGCGGAAAGCGCGTATGGCCCGGCCGGGACGACAAAATCCTGGCAAGTTGGAACGGCCTGATGATCGACGCCTTCGCACTGGCCGGCGGCGTATTGGGAGAAGAGCGCTATTTGGACGCCGCGCGAAAAGCCGCCGACTTCCTGTTAAGCAAATTGCGCAAAGACGACGGCCGACTGCTGCACTCGTACTGCGCCGGCGAGGCGAAGTTCGACGCGTATCTCGATGACTACACCCATTTGGCAAACGCGCTTGTCACCTTGTACGAGAGCAGCTTTGACGAGCGGTGGATCGACGAAGCGACGAAGCTCGTCGAAATCATGCGCGGCCAATTCGCCGATCAGCATCCTGGTGGGTTCTTTTACACGGCCGCGGATCACGAAGAATTGATCGCCCGCAACAAGGATGTACAAGATGGTTCCGTGCCCAGCGGCAACGGCATGGCCGCCATGGTGCTAGCGCGACTCGGCAAGCTACTCGGTAATACGCAATACCTGGTCGAAGCCGAGCAAACCATGTCGGCCTTCGCGGAGCTATTGTCAAAGTCGCCCAGTTCGACCGGCCAATTGCTTTTGGCTTGGGACTACTGGCGCGGGCCGTGCCCCGAACTGATCCTGCTCGGCGGCCGCGACGCGGAGGGGGTCAACGAGATCATCGCCGGATTGCGACGTCGCTTTTTGCCGCGCCGGGCCGTGGCATTTCGCTTCCAAAGCAAGAACAGTGGCAATCACCGGTCCGAGGCGCTGGCGCCGGCATTCGCCGGCAAGCGCGGCGACGACGTCGAACCGACGCTATTCATTTGCGAGAACTTTGCCTGCCAATCCCCCCTGACGGGGATGGCGCCCATCAACGCGGCGCTCGATCGATTGGCTCAGCCCGCGTCGGGCAAGTAGCTATCAAAAAAGCGACGCCCGAGCGCGATTGCTCGCGCCCGAGCGTCTTGGGGATGGCCTTGAATAAGTGATTGGCGCGGAGGTGGGCAACCACGCGAGCACAAGCCCACCTCACGCGCCATCACTGTTGATACCTTGCCTCCGCGGCGCAGGTTTTGGCGGCGCGCGAAATTTTTTAGGCGAAGAGCTCCATCACCGGATCGCCCCCTTCGACCACCCGAATGGGGCGCCCGATGGGGCTCATGTTTTCCACGCTGGAGTCGATTTTCAGCGCGTGGCAAAACGTTTGAAACAGATCGGACACGCTGACGGGGTGACCGACCACTTCGTCTCCACCGGGGCTAGTGGCGCCAATGACGCGCCCACCGCGCACGCCGGCGCCAGCCAGCGCCACGTTGAACGCTTTGGGATAGTGATCGCGTCCACCACGCGCCGTAATGCGCGGCGTGCGCCCGAACTCGCCCATCCAAATCACCAAAGTGGTGTCGAGCAGCCCGCGCTCGTCCAGATCGCGAATGAGTTGGGCGACGGCGCGATCGGTTTGTCCCGCCAGATCGCGCACACGATTGAAGTTGTCGTCGTGAGTGTCCCAGCCATTGGATTGCACCTCGACGAAGGTGACGCCAGATTCGACGAGTCGCCGCGCCAACAGGCAGCCGGCGGCAAAATCTCCCTCGCCGTAGGCCTCGCGCGCTGGCGCCGCTTCTTGCGCGATGTCGAACGCCTTCATCTCGCTGGCCAGGATCATGCGCGAGGCCTTGCGATACAGCTTTTGGTGATCGCCCACGAGGCCGGCGGCGCCGCGACTGGCATAGTCGCTCTCCATACGCGACAACAGGCCCAGCCGCCGCTGATAGCGGGCAACATCTGTTGTGGGTTGGCTGTTGCTGGGCAACGGACCTGCTTTGTCGAGCGTAAACGGATCGTACTCGACACCGAGCAACCCGCCCCCACTCGTATTGCCGCGCCGGCCGCCCACGCGCACGAAGGCCGGCAATTCACACTTGGTGTCGGGCAATTCGTGGGTGACCAACGAACCGAGCGTGGGGTGCTTGACGCTGGCGGTGGGGTTGTACCCGGTATGCAACAGGAAGGTGGCGCGCGGGTGATTGCCTTCCTTGCTGTTCAGCGAGCGGATGATCGCCAGGCGGTCCATCACCTGAGCAACCTGTGGATAGTTGTCCGCGATCTGAATGCCGGAAACGCAGGTGTCGATCGCCTTAGTTTCGCCGCCGTTCTCGTGACCGGGCTTGGGATCGAAGGTTTC
Organism: Pirellulales bacterium; assembly: GCA_019694455.1. Lineage (NCBI taxonomy): Bacteria > Pseudomonadati > Planctomycetota > Planctomycetia > Pirellulales > Pirellulales bacterium. Next base: position 30,945 of record JAIBBY010000045.1, on the reverse strand, counting down.
GAACTGGCTGGGCCCGCCCGCCATCCACAACAAGATGCAGGCCATCCCGCGCTTGCGCAATTCGCCCGTATTGGCGGCCACCAGTTCGGGCCAGCTTAGCGCCGCGCCAGCGCCGGCGAGCGACATGCCCTTGAGAAAATCGCGCCGACCGATCACGCCCTGTTGGTTGACGGTTACGCGCACGTGTCGTTGCAGATCCATGGTCGCACCCAGTGTGGGACTAGCGTCGATACAGGAACTCAGTGGAGTTGATCAGCGACCATAAGATGTCTTCAAACGCCTCGCGGCGGTCGCCGACCTCATTGAGATAGTCGCGGCAGGTGGTCAGTTCTTGGTCGCTGGGCTCACGGCCCAGGCAGCGCAGGTACAATTCGAGCGTCACATCGTCGTCGTTCTTTGAGTCGCGAAGCAGATCGGCGAGCATCGTTTTTTGTTTGCCGCCCGACATCGCCCGCGCAACGGGCTGCGAGTTCATCATGACCAGCGCTTGTTCGATCGATCCCGCCAACTCGTCGCGCGGAGCGCTCGGATCGAAACCAAACGCGGCGTTGAACTGTCCCCGCGGCACACGAGCGCGGCGAATGAGCGCGGCGCGGTCGCCGGGCTTGGCCTCTGGTTGTTCGTCTTCGACGCCGAGAGCCGCCACGAGATTGTTGAATAGCTGGTCTGCCCGCAGCGGCTGGGGGCAGGTTGCCACAAAGGGAGTTTCGTTGGATTGTCGGCGGGGCCGACTTTGCCGCGAGTAAAGCTCGGTCGTGGCGATCGTTTCGAGCAGCCAGCGCAGATCGTAGTCGTGCGCGGCCAATTGCACGGCCAGCAGGTCCATGGTTTGCGGCGCCGCGCAGACGCGATCCGGTCCCAAATCGTCGACCGGTTCGTACAGGCCCTCACCAAGCAACTCGGCCCACAGGCGATTGACCACCGAGCGGGCAAACCAGGGATTGCGCTCCGATACAATCCAGTTGGCCAGCGCTTGCCGGCGTTGTTCGTCGGTCAGTCCGGGCTTGAGCTTCTGTCCCGTCACAAAGAACACCGGCTGCATCAAGGCGCCTTGGGCGGTGGGGTCGCCCAAATCGGGCATGTAGTGCTCGAACCGCGGAGGAGCTTTCTTGTTGCCCTTCTTGTTTTGGCGTTGTCCGGCCGCCTCGTCGCGGGCAAGCAACTCAAAGCCGATGCGCTTGCCTTCTTCGCGCACCGGGCGGATGGCGATGCGCGGAAAGAACGCCGCCAACTGATGAAACTGTTCACGCTTCCAACGGTCGGTCTTGTGGTCGTGACACTGGGCGCATTGGATTTGCACGCCCATCAAGACGCGCGAGACTTCGGCCGCGGTTTCTGGGATTGTCCCCCATTGGCTGGCCAATAGCGCGGTCCGGCCATCGGTCGCCAGATCACCCTCGGCGGTGACGAAATCGATGGCGATCTGCCGCCACGACGCGCCGGCGTTGAACTGCTCCGTAAGATGCTGCGTGAGCGCGGGCGCGGTGATGAGCGCCCGATCATCGCTGCGCCGATAGAGGATGACATCGCGCCAATAGCGGGCCCAGTTCAGCCCGTAGCGCTCGTCGGCCAAGAGTTTCTTAACGACCTCTGCCCGTTTGCTGGCCGATGGGTTCAAAGCGAAGGCCGTCACTTCCGCGGGACGCGGGCTCTCGCCGACCAGATCGAGATAGACGCGGCGCAGAAACACCTCGTCGCTGGCGGGCGCCGGTTTTTCGGCAGTGGCAAGCGCGGGAATTTCCTTTTGCAAAAGGCCATCGATCTCGGCGGCAACGTCGGCAGCGGTGCGCGACGAATCGGCGAAAGCCTGACCGCTGATCGTGATTGCGAAGGCCAAGAGAACGACGCTTAAGGCACCACGCATGGCAAAACGCCTTTGTTCCGAAGAGAAGGCTCCCATCCCGCTACTACTTCATTCAACCACATTGGGCAGGGAAGGTTTCGTGGCGGATTTGCCGGCCGCGTCCCCTTTTTACGACGTTCGCTTGGCGGCGGACAGGCGTTTGTTGTGAATTGGCGACGCCCAAGCGCATGGCGGTTCCGAACGCCGGCCACGCAAGCCTTTACATAATAATAACTTAAACTAACAGTGGCGAATTCAACTGTAATAGCGCGCCAGTCCCGAGCCTCGGAAACCCCTCATCGGAAGCACGGCTTTGATCCGCGTCGAAGAAATCAACGAGATCGTCGACCTTGTGCGGCGCCGTCCGGCCTGGACGGCCCTCTTGGGTCAAACGAGCGATGCCAGCTTCTTTCAAACACTCGAATGGCTGACCGTTTATTGGCAGCATTTTGGCGCTGGGCAAAGGCTGCGGGCGCTATTCGTGTCGGACGACAGCCACCCGATCGGCATACTTCCGCTGGCAGTTCGTGCGCGGCAGCGCGGCCCCATGGCTGTCCGCGCGCTGGGCTACCCGCTCGACGATTGGGGCACGTTCTATGGCCCCATTGGTCCCGATCCCGCGCGGATTCTTGAACTGGGCCTCGAACATATCCAGCGCTCGCCGCGGGACTGGGATTTTGTCGACCTGCGATTCGTAGCGAGCGATGCCAGCGAGATGACTCGCACACCGTTGGCGATGGCCGGCGCTGGCATGACGCCTTCTGTCGGCGATCAAGAAATCGTCGCGTTGGTCGACCTGGCCGGCGACTGGGACCAGTACGTGACCGCGCGCGGCCACAAATGGCGGGTGAATCAGCGCCGCAGCGAGCGAAAACTGGCCGAACTCGGCGCGGTGACGATGGTCCGCTATCGCCCGGCGGGAGCAGTGCAAGGCGACGACGATCCACGCTGGGATCTATACGACGCCTGCGAACAGATCGCCCAGCGCAGTTGGCAAGGCACATCCACCAATGGCACCACTTTATCTCACGACAGAGTGCGCGCCTTCTTGCGCGACGCGCATGCTGTGGCCGCGCGCGCCGGAGCAGTTGATCTGTGCCTATTGCATGTCGACGGCAAACCAGCAGCGTTTATTTACAACTACCACTGGCAGGGGAATGTCTTTGGACTTAGACGCGGCCACGATCCGGCCATTGGCGCCGCCGGCGCCGGTAGCGTGCTCATGGGACGAGTGATTGAGGACAGCTTTGCCCGTGGCGATCAGGTGTTCAATCTGGGGTCGGGCTACCTCGATGCCAAGCGGCGCTGGCTTACCCGTACGGTGGCCAGCCAAAGCTATTCCTGGTTTCCGCCGACCAATTTCAAGGCCCAGGCGGTCCGGCTGGCGCGCGCGCTGCGCCACTTGGCGGGAGATCGGGCCGCGGCTCTCTAATGCCATCAAGCGCTCGCAACTACTCTTCGATGTAGTATTCGCGCGCAGGGCGGCGCATGCGACGCCGGCGCGGCGGAGGCGGCGCGGAATCGGAGTAATAGGAGCGGCGCCCGGTGGTCCCCTCCACGAAGAAATAGCCGCTCAACATGCGGTAGAAAAACAAAATCACGAACGCGCCCGCGATGCCAACTACGAATCCCACCGGACTGATTGGCGAAATGCGATCGCCGCCGGTGGCGTAGACCAATACGGCGCAGCCGATCACGCTGCCGCCGATCCCCATCGCCAGTGTGGCAATAACACCCCCTGGATCGCGGCCGGGCATGATGGCTTTGGCCAACAGTCCAACCAGAGTGCCGAAGCCGATCCAAATGAGGATCTGCTCCATGAACTGCGTTGCCGTTTGAGTGACTGCCGGGTCTGGCATGCGCTGGCTCCCCCTGTGTACACGGCCAGTTGGGCGCTACGGCGCCACGTCTTCAAAGGGGCTTTCTTCGTCAGCCGGCATGGCGCCATCGGGGGCGGGCTGCAATCCTCCGGCGCCCGGAACTTCGCCCGGCGGCGCATCGAAGGCGTTTTCTGGCTCCGGAGCGACACCCGCGGCGCCGGGTGGCGGCGCGTCGGCTGGCGCAGCAGGCGGAATGGCTTCTGGCGCCGGAGCGCCCACGCCGGGCGCAGGGCCATAAGTGGAGGCAGGGGCGGGACCGCGTAGTCCCAGGCGGCGCTGCTCGCGGATCTTCGCTTCTTTGAGCGCGGCGGCCTCGCGACTTAGTTTGAATTCCGGACCTGCCGGAAAGTACTGGATATCGTCTTGCTGGTAGTACGGGCTGGGGAGGGTCTGGCCGCCAATATCGACCTGGCAGCCGGTGGCCGCGGCGCACAACAACGCCCCTACACCCGCCATTGCCCATCGAGTTCGCTGTGCAGCGTGTGCGGCAGCCATTCGCCAAGTCTCCCTGACATGCGATCGCTAGAATTTCGCTCGGCTCACGGCGCAGGCGTGCGCCGGAGTATTCGGCCCAATCGTTATCGGCGGCAAACCTGGCAAACTTTGACACTTCTCCCGCGATCGGGCATAAATCCGGGCCGGCGCTGTGCGAATACCTGAGTGCTGGCGCTGAACGACCTAATTCACGGGAAACCACATATGGCACGCGTGCTAGCAGTCTTGCTCCTGTTTGCGTCACTCGTCGCGCCTGCGGTGGCGGGCGACGACTCGCTCGAAGCTCGTGCCAAGCAATGGCTGGCGCCGGTGATCGAGTCGGGCACGCTGAAGGGGGTTTCGATCGGCGTCATTCGCCCTGATGGCGAGCAATTCGCCTTTGGGCTCGGCCCTGCTCGCGACGACGGCGCGGCCTCGTGCGGTCCCCAGACGATCTTTGAGATCGGCTCGATCACCAAGGTCTTCACCGCCCTGTTACTGGCCGACATGGTCGAGCGGGGAGAAGTGAAGCTGGACGACCCGGCGCAGAAGTATTTGCCCGAGGGGGTGAAGCTTTCGGTGAAGGACGATAAGCCAATCACGCTGGCGAGTTTGTCGTCGCACACATCGGGGTTGCCACGGCTGCCAAACAATCTGGCGCCCAAGGATGCGCACAACCCGTACGCCGACTATGACGAAGAGCGGCTGGATGCGTTCTTGAACCAGTACAAATTGCGGCATGCGCCTGGCGAACGTGTGGCGTACAGCAATTTGGGCGTGGGCCTCTTGGGACACTTACTTGCGCGGCAAGCCGGCATAAGCTACGAGGCGCTGGTGATCGAGCGGGTCTGTCGGCCGCTCGGGATGGACGAGACCAGCATCACTCTCAGCGCTGCGCAACAGCGTGAACTGGCGAAAGGGCACGATGCCGATGGCGCCCCCGAGAGCAACTGGGATCTGAATGTGCTGCAAGGGGCCGGCGCGCTGCGGTCCAGCGTGAACGACATGCTCAAGTTGCTGGCCGCCGCTAGCGGACGCAAGGCATCGCCGCTCGACGCGGCGTTTCGGCTCACCGAACAACCGCGAGCGCAGATGGCTGGCGGCGCGCAGGTTGGGCTTGGCTGGCACCTGTCGGATAGCGACCAACTCATCTGGCACAATGGCGGCACCGGCGGCTACCGAAGCTTCTGCGGCTTTCGCGCGGACGATCGGGTAGCGGTGGTCGTGCTCGCCAACAGCGCCAACGACATCGTCGACGTAATTGGCTTCAAGCTGATCGACATGGCGCGCGGCAAAGCGGTCGACCCGCTGGCTATCCGCCAAGTGGCCGATGTTGCCGAGGAAGCGCTCGAACGGCATGTGGGCAAATACTCGCTCGCTGGTGTCGGCGTGCTCACCATCACACGCGAGGGAAAGCAGATGTACGCGCAGCTTACGGGGCAGCCCCGGGCACAGATCTTCGCCGAGGGAGAGAACGAGTTCTTCTATCGAGCGGTCGATGCTCAAATTACTTTTGAACCGGGCAAAGATGGCGGCACGGCGGCTTTGGTGCTGCATCAGGGTGGGCAAGACCTGCGTGCCGTCCGCCAGAAGTAGGAAAAAAACCGTGGCCAGGGCCGCCCTTCCAGCGCGGCCGTAAAGCGTTAAACTGGTAGGTCTTTGCCACGACCGGCCGCCTGCCGCGGCAGTTCAGGAGTTTTCGCCCATGGGCACGCGCCCCCGCACCAAGTTAGTCAAAGCCCGCAAGGATCGCCGCTGCTCAAAGTGCGGCGCCAAGTTGAATAGCCAGCGCAAACGCTGCAAGAAGTGCGCATCACCGCAGGCGATCCCTGGCCTGCGCTAGCTGACCGGATTGGCGAGCCTCGCGCTTCGCTGAGTTATTTTTTCTCGGCGGCATAGGCTTGCCGCGCCGCTTCGTACACCGCCCGCAGCGGCGCCTGCTTTTCGCTGGCCGCTCGCGCGCACGCTTCGTATTCGGGCGAAAAGCTGGGCGCCTCGCCGGAAATCCACCCGAGCTTGCCTTGAATGGGACCGAACGCGGTTTCGACCGTGTGCGGCGCGCGTTCCAGTTTGTGCCGGCTGGCGGGCCAGCGGCGCACTCCCAGCGTGGCCGTCTCGCGGAAGATGATCTTTTCCAACCGAGCGGCGTCGGCCGCCTGACAAAGCACCGTTAGCTTGACCCCGGGGCGATTCTTTTTCATTTGGATCGCCATGGTGTACACGTCAAGCGCGCCGGCCTCGAGCAGCTTGCCGGTGGCGAAGCCGACGACCTCGCCACTGGTGTCGTCGAGATTGGTTTCCAGCACCCAAATCTGGTCGGCCGCTGGCGCGTCGGAAGATTCGCCTACAAAGAGCCGCAGCAGGTTGGCCTGCTGCGCCAGGTTCTTTTGACCCGCGCCGTAGCCGATGCGTTCGATGGTCATCGACGGCAGCGGACCGTATTGATCGACCAGGGTCGTGAGGATGGCGGCGCCAGTCGGCGTGGTCAACTCGCACTCGATATTGCTCTCGGCCAGCGGCGCCCCCTTGAGCAATTCGCCGGTGGCCGGTGCCGGGATGCTGCACGTCCCGTGCGCGATGGTGACTTTGCCGCATCCGGTGGGCACCGCCGATGCGACGATGCGATCGACGCCGAGCAGATCCCAAGCGACGGCCGAGCCCACAATGTCGGCGATGGAATCGACCGCCCCAACTTCGTGAAAATGGACCTTCTCAATGGTGCTGCCATGCACCCGCGCCTCGGCCTCGGCCAAGCGGCCGAAGATTCGTCGGGCCAGGTCTCTTTGTCGCGCGGTCAACCGGCTGCGATCGATCATCTCGTGGATGTGATGCAGATGCCGGTGCTTGTGCTCTGGTTCGTGTTCGATGGTGATCTGCGTGGCGCGAAAACCATTCTTTTTGACCTCCGTGCTTACTATGCGGCAACTGGGCAGCCCCAGCGAATCGATAGCGACCTGCAGGGCGGCCAACTCTACTCCGGCGTCGACCAGCGCGCCCAAGGTCATGTCGCCGCTGATACCGCTGGCGCAATCGAGATACGCAATCCGCACGTAGTCGTCCTCACACAAAAATGGCTCGCGATTCTGCTGTTCCCAAGATGGGTCCAACGCCGCTCCCACGCGCTCGCGAGCCACTAATCTTGCCTATTTCGCCTTCACTTTCCACTGTAGTCGATCACGGCGGCGCCGCGACCTTGACCGCGGGCGCGTCGCTCAGCTACCGTTGGCCGGCGTTTTCTAGTCCATTTCGCCTTTCTGGTTGCGAGCCTCCATGCCGCTGCGCGTCGATCAGGTGGTGTCGCGAAAATCGCTACTGGCGGCGCCGTGGGCGACCTTGCCACGGCGAATGCGCCTCTTGGCGATCGCCGATTCGCCCCAACGCGTCCAATGGCTGCGGCAGGTGTTCGACGCCGATCGGGCCGTGGAAGTCATCCTGATTGAGGCGATTGGCCTGGCGGCGGGGGTCGAACGGCTGCGCGACGAACTGTTCGACGCGATCCTCATTGCGCACGACGCCAAAAGGCTCGACGCGCTCGATCTGGCCGCCGGACTGCGTGCCGGCGGCGCCGAGGAGGCGATTGTCATCTTAGGGGACGATCCCCACGACGACGCGTTGGCGACGGCCTACGAAAGCGGGGCCGACGCGTATCTTTCGATACAGACCACTACCGTGCGCGGCTTGTTGTGGGCGCTGGCCAAGGGAATCGATCGCCAGCGTCTGCAACGCGAGAATCAACGATTAACTCAGTATGCGCAGCGACACACCGAGGACGAACAGCGCGAAACGCAACAATTGCTGCTACAGCAGAAGGCCATCGTGGCGGACTTGGAATCGCTACGCGAGTCAACCATGGCTGCCGCGTCTGGCGGGTTAGCCCAGTCAGACGACCAAGGCGCGGCCGCTGCTGGCGGCGACGCCCTTGGCGCCAACTACCGCGAGTTGCTGCGGGCCTATGTGATGATGGGCGCTGGCGGCTTGAGCAGCGAACTGGAGCGATTCACCGAACAATTGGCTGCTAGCGGTCTGACCGCCCGGCAAACGCTGGAATTGCATTTATGCGCGGTTGAAGAACTGGTGGCTGGGTTGCGGGCACGCGGATCGCGGCATGTGATGGGACGAGCTGACCTGTTGATTTTGGAGCTGATGGCGCATTTGGCCGACTGGTATCGCCAGCGTTACCATGTGCAGCGGTAATCCGCTGTGCCTGGCAGGAATCTCGGCCATGAAGGATCAGAAGACGACCGTTGCCCATTTGCGCGACATGGTGCGCGTGTTCGTGGACGAACGGGATTGGCGCCAATTTCACACACCCAAGAATCTGTCGATGGCATTAGCCATCGAGGCGGCGGAGCTCATGGAGCACTTTCAATGGCTCACGCCCAAGGAATCTCAGGCGTTGGCCGCCGATCAGGCCAAACTGAGCGAAGTCGCGGATGAACTCTCGGACGTGCTCTGCTACGGATTGGCGCTGGCCAACGAGCTGGGGCTGGATATCTCCGACTCGCTGGCGCGAAAGATGGAGAAGAATCGGGCAAAATACCCGGCCGACGAGTTCCGCGGTCGCTACGGACCCGATGATCCCGGTCGCTAGCAATTGGCGAGCACTCGCCTAGCTTTCCAGAAACACCCTCGTTTCCAGTCTGGCTGTTGCCTGCGGCGTCGCGTGGCCAAATGATCTTCTCGCGCGGTGGCGAATTTGCTAATTACCCCGCCCTGCGTTGCGATAGCCGCTGCGCGATCGGCTGCTGAAGTCCGCCGGCGCGAAGCGATATTTTTTTGCAGCGGCGCGCAAGGATGACGCGCCGCGAGGCGAGGGAGCGCACCAATGAAGCGGTACATGATCCGCATCACGGCACTATCTGCCGTGGTCGCGCTAGGCATTGTCGTCATCGCCCAGGCGCAACGAACGTTGCGCGCACGGGAGGCGGCCGCGCCCGAGGCGGGCGCCAAGCCGAGCGCCAAGCAAATTGCGGCGGCGCGAGCGGCATTGGAAAAGAACGCCGCCAGTGCTGAAAGCGCGAAGGATCCCTTCGCCATGGCCCGCGAAGCAGTCGCGGCCGACACGGCGCAGCCCAACTACCTGGCGGCCGTGCCGAGCGATCCATCGGTCGCGGTGATCCCCGCGGCAAATGAAAGCATCGAACCGGCCCAAGCGCAACTGCCTTATGCCGAGCGCCACGGCGAAACAATTCACGATCCCAACGTGTTGCAAGCGGTGGGAGAAGCCGAGCTTAGCCCCACGCCCGTCGATCCGCTGGCGGCCGGCAGCAAGCCGCAGACAGGCGATTTGCCGGCGGCTGAGTTGCATTCCGGCGAACTACAGCCGATTGAGCCGACCGTGGCCGCGCCGCCGCTGTCGGCCCCGTTGGAGCCACCCCTGGCGGAACCCTTGGGCGAGTCCAGTGCGGCGCCACCCGCGAGCGACGGATTCGCGCCTGCTGCGCCGGCCGAAGCGCAGCAGTTCGAACCCGCATTGGCCGATAGCGCGCCGACCGGCGAACTGGCTCCACGCGAATTTTCCGCCACGGAGCAACCGGTGGCGGATAAGTATCAAGCCACCGATCCAGCGGCGCAGCCATTGGTGGCCGCGACGCCGCAGGAAGCGCCTCCCAGCATGTCCGAAGGGACTGGTCGCCCTGGCGGCCGCGAGCTGGAAGGGGTGCAGGGCGCCGCGATCTCGATTGAAAAGATCGCTCCAGCCGAACTCCAGGTCGGGCGCAACGCGTCGTTTCAGGTGCGCGTGCGCAATACCGGCACGGCGCCCGCCAAGGACGTGCAGGTGTTCGACGAAGTGCCGAAAAACACGCGGCTGGCGAGCACCACTCCCAGCGCCGAGCAGGGCCCCAATGGCGAACTGATCTGGTCGCTGGGCCGTCTGCGGCCGGGGGAGGAGAGCGTGGTGTCGATGGAAGTTGTGCCGCTGGCCGAGGGAGAGATTGGCAGCGTCGCAGTGGCGCGATTCACCGCCGAGGCCTCGGCACGCAGCATCGCCACGCGACCACAGTTGACGATTCAGGTCAATGGGCCGCGCGAGGTGCTGTCCGGACAAGAAGCGGTGCTGTTGGTCAAGGTGGCCAACATTGGCACCGGCGCCGCGACCGGCGTGACGCTGCTCAATCAACTGCCCGCAAATTTCACGCACCCCGCGGGCTCTGAAGTGGAGTACACCGTCGGCACGCTCGGACCGAATGAAACGCGCGATATCGAGCTCACGCTCACCGCGGCGCGTGCCGGCCGAGTGCAAAACAACGTCATGGCCTACGCCGACGGCAATCTGCGGGCCGAGGATGTCCTTGAGATGGAGGTGTTGGCTCCGGCGCTCGACCTGAAAATCGACGGCTCGGAGCGACGTTTCTTGGAGCGTCAAGCCACCTACACATTGAATTTGGCGAATCCCGGCACGGCCGCCGCGAAAAACATCGTGCTCAGCGCGCATTTGCCGGAGGGACTGCAATTTGTCGAAGCAAATAATCTAGGCGAATTCGACGCCGCGACGCGGACTGTGAATTGGCGCCTGGAGGAACTGCCAGCGGGCGAGTCGGGCGCGGTGACCATGATCGCCATGCCGATCGCCGAGGGAGAACACTTGTTGACAGTGGATGCCAAGGCGAACCAGGGACTCAGCGCGCAACAAGAGCAGCGAGTGGCCGTGGAAGGAATCGCCGGCGCGACATTCCAGGTGATCGACGCCAGCGATCCGGTCGAGGTAGACGGCGAAACCAGCTATGAGATTCGCGTGATCAATCAAGGCACCAAGGCGGCGACCAACGTGCGCGTGGCTGCCATCTTGCCCGACGGCATGCAGGCGATCTCCGCCGAGGGGCCGACGGCGCACGTCGTGGATAGCGCGCAAGTCGTGTTTGAGCCGGTGGCGCGGCTGGCGCCGAAGGCCGACACCACCTTTGTAGTGCGCGTGAAAGCGACCGTAGCGGGCGACATGCGACTGCGGGTGCAATTGACTTCGGACGAGATGCGCACGCCAGTCACCAAAGAGGAAAGCACGCGCGTCTTTGGCGATGAATGACTCCAGACGCTAGCCGGCGCGATCAGTCGCGCCGGTCGTGCCTGTTGTGCGTTCTGCTGGCGAGAAAAAGCAACGCCGCCAGGGCGCATCGCGCTTTCAATTCGGTTTCTGAGGCTATTTGTGCGCCGTTCAGCGGCGCCACGCTCGACAGCGCGGCGGTGGGCAAACTATGTTTGCGTACATTCCTTGGCGGCCTGGCGCAACCTTTTTTCCACGAATTGAGTCGATTCATGTCGCGTAGCGTACTGGTCACCGGCGGCGCCGGATTTATTGGTTCTCATCTGGCCGGCGCGCTGGTCGAACGGGGCGATCGCGTGCGCGTGCTCGACAATCTCTGCACCGGCAAGCGAGCGAACCTGTCCGCGTGGGAAAAGGATATTGAGTTCATCGAAGGGGACCTGGTGGACGCCGAGGCGGTGGGGCGCGCGGTGCGCGGCGTGGACTGCGTGTTTCATCAGGCGGCGCTGGCCTCGGTGCCGCGCAGCATCGAGCGTCCGCTCGACACCCATCAGGCCTGCGTGACCGGAACGGTGATGCTGTTAGATCAGGCGCGGCGCGCCGGCGTGCGGCGGTTGGTCTACGCCGCCAGCAGCAGCGCGTACGGCAATCAGCCATTCGCCTCGAAGCGCGAGATCGACCTGCCGGCGCCGTTGTCTCCCTATGGAGCGGCGAAGTTGGCGTCTGAGTTCTATTGCCAATCGTTCACCGCCGCCTATGGGTTTGAAACCGTGGCCATCCGCTACTTCAATGTGTTTGGTCCCCGGCAAGACGCCAACAGCCCCTACTCGGCGGTGATTCCGCTGTTTGTCACGGCGCTGCTCGAAGGGCGCCCCCCCACCATTCATGGCGATGGCTTGCAATCGCGCGACTTCACCTTTGTGGGCAATGTGGTGCATGGCAACTTGCTGGCGGCCGACGCGCCGCAGGCCAGTGGCCGCGTCGTCAACGTGGCCATGGGGCACAGCGTGACGCTGCTAGACCTATTGGCCCGACTGCAAAGATTGCTCGGCACCAACATTACCCCACACTTCGAAGCGCCCCGCGTGGGAGACGTGCGAGAGAGTTTGGCCGACATCACGCTCGCGCGCGAGTATCTGGGCTACGAGCCGCAGGTTAGCTTCGACGACGGGCTAGCGCGCTCGATTGACTATTACCGCGCCACGGTTGGCAAGAAATAACGATTGCCGTTAGTCGCCAATCAACGCCAATTGCGGCTGCTCGATAAGCGCATAATCGCCGTACGTCATGCTGATCGAAATCGAGTGGTCGCCGGCGTTGAAGTTGATCGCTTCGTTGTCGCCCAGTCGCGGATCGCACAGCGTCGGCAGTTGAAACAGACTGCCGAAGGGGGGGATCGATCCGGGGGCTAGGCCTGTCAATCGCTGCACCTCGTCGCGGTCGGCGAAGCGGAGGCTCTTCCACCCTTGTTCTTTGCGCACGCGGCGACTATCTAGCTTGCGGTCGGCCGGCAGCACTAAGAGCAAATACCGCTCGTCCGCCTTGCAGACCAGCGCCTTGGCGCCGCTCGCCAACGGGGCCCCGCGAATCTCGGCCGCGGCTTCACTGGTAAATACGGGGGAATGCCGCAGCACCCTATACGGCACGCCCCGCTGGGCCAGTAACCGCTCAATTGCGGCAAAAACGGTGGGTTGGCACAACGGGTCCATCGTCGAAAAGAGTGGGTTGGGGGTGACCAACGGCAGTTTTCGGTTCGCTGTGCGGACCGGACCGCGCTTGGTAGAATCAGGCGTTCCCTTGCAGCCTGTTGAATGTGGCGATCGCGTTGATTCAACTTCGCCCAAGCGCGAAGCCTGAAGGGGCCGACAACTGGGAACCGAACGGTAGATCGCGGTGGGCCGGCGATGGATCAGATTCTATACGATTACGAGCTGAACCCAACTACTTGGGTCTATGTCTCGTCGTTGATGACCATCGCCATCTTCTTTCGCTTCAATCGCCTGTTCAGCATCCGCAATTTCGACCTGCTGGTCCTTTTGGCGATGGCGCCGGGGCCGCTGCTGGTCGCCCGCGGCGCGGGATACGAGCGGATTGGCTACGCCTGGCTGTTCGCCATTGGCGGCGTGTGGCTGGTACGTTTGCTGGCCGACCCGGCGATGGTCCGCCGGCCGTTATTGGAGCCCAATTTGTCGGCCGGTGGTCTGACCTTCATGGACTGCTCGCTGTTTCTGTTTTTGATGATGGGAGTGCTGGCGGGAGACGTCACCACCGACGATCTGGATGGCGCGCGGCGCGCCGATGGCATCTTGGAACGGAAAGAAGCGCCGCCACAACCAGTGGTCGAGACGCACCGCCCCGGCTATCCACTGTTGCACTTATTGGCCAGTGTTCCCAGCAGAGCGCTGGTCCGCCCGCCCACCCCGGCAATGGAAAAAGAGGCGGAACTGGCGCGGCACGTGATGACCGCCAAGACGATGGCGATCCTGTCGCATTTGGCCGTCGTCTTGGGAATTGTGACCATTGGATTGCGACACTTCGGCAATTTGCGAACCGGCATCGCCGCGGCCGGATTGTATTTGCTCACGCCCTACTCGGCGCAGATGGTGGGGCGCGTCGATCACGCGCTGCCGGCGGCGCTGTTGGTATGGGCCGTGGCGGCCTATCGGCGCCCGATGATCGCCGGCATTCTGCTGGGCGTCGCGGCGGGCACGATCTTTTATCCCGTGTTTCTCTTGCCGCTTTGGCTGAGTTTTTATTGGCAGCGTGGTCGGTTGCGCTTCGTGGCGGGGGTGGTGCTGTCGATCGCGGTACTGGTGGCTTCGTTGACGCTCACTTCCAGCGACATGGCTAGTTTCAACGCGCAACTGCGCCAGATGGTGGGTTGGCCGGGCACCTGGACCAACAGCATTATCGGATTTTGGGCCTACACCGAGTCGGCCTACCGCATCACCGCGACCACGGTGTTTGTGGTGCTTTCGCTGAGCTTTGCGTTGTGGCCCGCACAGAAGAATTTGGGCACGCTCATTTCGTGCTCCGCCGTCGTGATGCTGGGCGCGCAGTTCTGGAATCCGCAAGACGGCGGACTGTACATCGCCTGGTATTTACCGCTTTTGATCCTCACGATCTTCCGCCCCAATCTGGAGGACCGGGTGGCCATCGCGGTGCTGAGCGACCACTGGCTGTATCGGCGGCGACCGCAGCTTAGAACCGCAGCATAGGATCGTGGCGTGATCAGCGGTCCGAGCCGTTGGACCAGCGGCGCTGCTGGCAACCTGGCGGTTAGTCGCGCCGCCCGTCGAGACTGGCGTCTTCCTTGCGAGTTTGCAGCCACGCTTTCCACTGCGCCACATCGAAGTCGTAGTTCACTCCGGTCAGCTTGATTAGCGCGTCGCGCACGGCGGCATTGGGAATCTGTTGCACGACCGTGGTCACCGATTGTCCGGTCGAAAGGCCGTTCATCTGCGGCGCCGCACCAGGACTCGACCGCGAAAACGTGGATGTAATGCCGGGGCTTCCCTGCACGATTTGGTACTTATGCGCTGTGATCAAGGCGTCGATCAGCGCGGGCACAGAGCCGGGGTGGTCCATGTGCTCCAGTCCCACCGCCGCGCGATTAACAATAACGTTGTCTTTGCTGCGTAGTTCTTGAATGAACCGCGCGGTCGCCTCGGGGTATTGTTTTTCGGAAAGATGATCGAGCGCGGTGAGTCGCACCTCCTCGGCGGGGTCGCGCAGCGCCACTTCAACCATCGATTCCACCGCTTCGCCGGTGGCGATTCGCGCCATCGCGTCGACGTAGCAGAGCCGCACTCGAAAATCTTCTTCCTCGGCCAGGTGCTTTTTCAGGGCCTTGAGGGCAAAGGGATCATTGATGGCTCGCAAATTCGCGAGCGCTTCCTCGGCACGGTCGCCCATCAGCCAGGAGCGCCACTTGCGGATGTCGCCAACCCATTGGTTTTCGGCGGCGGTTTCTTTTTTCTTCTCCTCGTATTGCTTGATTTCTTGGGGCAGCTTCCATCTGCCTCGATAGAGCACATACCCGCGATCGGTCATAATTTCGGCCTGGGTCATCCAGCGTCCCTCTTGCTTTTGATAGCCCAGCGCGCGGCGGGCGCCCAAATGATCGGGGTCGATCTGGATGATCCGCTCCAGATGCGTTTTGCGGTCCGTGAGCAAATGATGCTCGCGGCACCATTCGGCAAGCTTCCACTGGCCGTCTACCGTGTCGGGATAGTCGGCCTTGATGCGCTCGTATTCGGCTTCCGCCTGCGCGCGGACACTGCGGCTGGCCGCTGGCCGCGCGGCGGGACGCCGCCGAGTCGGCGCCGGCTCTCCTTGCGCAACAGCCAGCGCCGGACCAAGGAAAACCAGCATCATGAGGAAAATGCGCGGCATAGCGCAAGGGTTCCGTGCTTGCGAAGTGAAACGGCCTCTCCCCAGTATATCCATCCCGCGCGCCGGCAACACAAAAGTTGCCCCATCTTCAAGCCAGATTCTGCGGATGGTATCAATTGGTCCATCAGCCCATGGCATCGAGATTGCGGACCAAGGAGTGCCCATGACGAGCAAGACGCACGAACAACACCGCGCCGAGGCCCCCGCCTTGCTCCGCTGCGCGGTGATCACGGTGAGCGACACCCGCACCCTGGAAACCGACACCGGGGGCAAAACGTTGATCGATTTGCTGACGGCGGCGGGACACTCAGTGGCGGCGCGGCACATCATCGCCGATGAACCCGTGGCCATGCGACATCTGATTACCTCGCTGGCCGCCAAAAAGGAGTGCGACGCCATCTTGCTGACGGGGGGCACCGGCATCGGCAGTCGCGACCAGACCTATGAAACCGTCAGCGCGATGCTCACCAAGCCCCTGCCTGGCTATGGCGAACTGTTCCGCATGTTGAGCTATGCCGAAATCGGCGCCGCGGCCATGCTCAGCCGTGCTGCCGGGGGCTTGTTGGGGCAAGTTGTGGTGCTCACCATGCCGGGCTCGCCGGCGGCCGTGCGACTGGCCATGGAAAAGCTGATACTGCCCGAGCTAGGACACCTGGTACGCGAAGCGTGCCGCTAGCACATCGTCCATTCGTATTGCCAACGCGCGGTGGCCGGCAACTTCGTCGAGTGATCCGTGGGCCGAATTGTCAGTTCGCCGGCAGCGAAAACTACCTCGGCGCCGGTGGCCTCCAGCGCAAGCCGACTTTCCGAATTCGCTTTAACAAGCAGCCATCGTCCCGATTCGCTGGTGGCCGTGATTCCACACCGCAGGCGATACGTGCTACCTAGCCAAACGGGTGGCTCATTGGCGCGGCAAGCGGCGTCGAACCGCAATCGATCGGGTTCCCCCGCGACAGCAACGCTCAGCGACCAATGACTGCGGCCCGCCATGCCCACCAAGAGCAGCGCGGCGCCGCCAGCCGGTAGCGAATGACTGGCCAGCTCTTGCAGCGGCGGACTCGCGGGCCAACGTTCCACCTCGCTTCCCTCGATCGATTCCAGCCACGCGCTGCCATCGACCTGGATTTGATGCGCATAACGATCGGCCCGGCGCACAAAGGCGATTTCGATCGGCCCGGCCTTGGCCGAGCAGGGGCTGTGAGGCGCGTCGGTCATGACGCCGGCACGTCCTGGCCCACGCGCCAGCGCAGATAGGCGTCGAGAAAGCCCTGAATTTTGCCATCCATCACATGCTGAAAGCTGCCCATCTGATAGCCGGTGCGGGCGTCTTTGATGCGCTGGTCGGGATGCAAAAAGTAGTTGCGAATCTGCGAGCCAAAGCCGACTTTGGGGCGCTCGTTGTACTTGGCGGCCTGTTCCGCCTCGCGCTTCTCCTCTTCGATCCGCGCGATGCGGGCGCGGAGCATCTTGAGGGCGGTGGCGCGGTTCTTGTGCTGACTGCGCTCGTTCTGGCACTGCACCACCACACCGGTCGGCAAATGCGTGAGGCGGATGGCGCTGGAGGTTTTGTTCACATGTTGCCCGCCAGCGCCGCTGGCCCGAAACACGTCCTCGCGAATGTCCTCGTCGCGCAGTTCGATCTCGGCTGACTCGCCCACCTCGGGAGACACATCGACCGCGGCGAAACTGGTTTGTCGTTTGCCCTCGGAATTGAACGGGCTGATGCGCACTAGCCGGTGCATGCCGGTTTCGCCCTTCAGGTAGCCATAGGCCATGGGGCCGCGGACGGCGACGCTGGCGCTTTGGATGCCCGCCTCCTCGTTGTCCTGACGGTCGAGCACCTCGACATGAAACTCGCGATCCTCTGCCCAGTGGATGTACATGCGCAACAGCATTTCGGCCCAGTCGTTGGCGTCGGTGCCGCCATCGCGGGCGTTGATCGTGAGGATGGCGTTGTTGGCGTCGTGCGGGCCACTGAGCAGCCCCTTGAGCTCCAGATCGTCCAACTCCGGCTCCACGCGCTCCAGCTCGGCGGCCAACTCGCGCGCGAACGACTCGTCTTCTTCGCCCATTTCGAGCATGGCGGCGATGTCGTCGGCGGCCTGGCTAACTTCCTTCAGCGGCTTGACCAAGGCATTGATGGCCTTGAGTTCGCTGACCGTGGACTGTGCGGATTCTTGATTGTCCCAGAATCCGGGCTGCGCCATCTTGGCTTCGATGGCGTCGACTTGAGCTTGCTTGCCAGCGTAGTCAAAGAGAGTCTCGCAATTGGGTGATCCGCTGCTGAATCAACTCGGCGCGATCGCGCAATTCTTTGTCCACTGGGGTCGCCTTCCTGGTACGAAGTTCTGAATCTGGCGCAGTTTAGAAGCGGCGCGTCGTTGAAATATATCGACTGCCGCCGTCGACGGGGAGTGCTGGTATCAATCCGGCGCTACCGACGAGCGAGGCCATGCCGTGCGAGCCGGCCAGGAAATCTTGGCAAAGTTTGCGACCAAGCGCGGAAAACTTTGCTGGCGCCGGCGATACAAGCGGTTCAAGTGTTAGACACGCTACCGCCGATACGATCGATGATTCCCGCTCTGGCCGCAACCGGCAGACCATTCCCTTCGCGCTCGCGCCAACAAGGCGCCGGCGCCAAGGCAGACCGCGAGCGACCACAATCCAACGCCCCCTACCGCCAGCGCACGAGAGACCCATGCGCGAAATCACCACGACATCCGCCGCGAGAACACGTCCCCGCGAACCGCTGCGCGCCATCTTTCTGGCAGTGCTGCTGGGACTGATGGCGGGCTTTGTCCACGGTTGGAACTTGTCGTTGATCGGCCTGTTCCTGTTGGTCATCTTGTTCAACGTGCGGGCGCGCTTGTTCTTCGCAATTTGGCTGTTCGGAGTGGCGCTTTCATGGATGCTAGCTCCGTTGAGCTATGCCGTGGGGCGCTTCGCGCTCGACGCGACCCCGGTCGGCGCCACGCTGGAACTCTTGGGCGACACGCCGATGCCGGCGCTGTTTGGCTGGGACCGCTACACCGTGATCGGCGGGGCGTTCGTGGCCGCCGTGCTGTCGTTGCCGGCGTTTGTGGCGGTGCGAGGCTGGCTGCAAAATCTGAATCAACCGCAGGTCGCCCGAGACGCCAGCAGTCCGCAAGCTATGGCGGCAGCGCCGCCGGAAGGCGATGGCCAGCGCGGCGCGCACTGGCTGCTGGGCGCGCCCAAACAGTCCGCCGGCGTGAACGAACCTGTGCTGCGCCCGCTCGGCGTCTGGGCGTTTCTGATCGCGCTGGGGATCGTTTCGCTTGGGTTTTGGTGGATTGCGCCCCAGCATATTGCAAAACAAATCCTGCAGCGGTTGGCGGTCGTTAACGGCGCACAGGTCGATGCCGGACACATCGAACTCGATCTGTGGGGCGGCCGGCTAGAAATACAAGACTTGGCGCTAGCCAATCCCGCGGAGCCTTCGGAAGATCGGCTGCGTTTGCGCCACGTTAGCGCCGACCTGCATCCCGCCGCCCTGTTTTCTGGACGGCTGGAAATTGAATGTCTGCGCGCCGATGGCGTCGAAATGGAAGCAGTGCGCGAGCGACTCGCCAAAGTCTACGCACAGCCCGCGGCAGAGCCACTATCGGAACCGCCGCCAATTCTTCCACCCCATGACGTAGCTGCGGACGACACCTTGCCACTGGCCGATTTCGTGCAGGACTGGGCCAATATCCACGATCGCGCCGCCGCGCTGGTCCGTCTGATCCATGCCGTGGAAGGGTTCGAACAACTCGACGCGCCCACCGGCGATCGCCCGGCTGGGGGCGGATTCAGCGGCCTGGTTCGGATGGCGCGGGCGCGGCGCTTGCTGGGCGCGCCGCAGCCAACCGCCGTCATTCACAAACTGGAAATCCGTGGCCTGCCCGCATCGTTTCAACTGGGCGACAAGGGCGTGGTCAAGCTCGTCGACTTGTCGAGCGACGCCAAAGTTTGCCCCAAACCGGCGCGGATCGTCGTCGAGGCTCCGGCGTCGGGCTTAAAGATCGAATTGACGTGCGCAAAACCGGAGGCGCCGGCGCGTCACTCGTTTGAACTACGAGCCGAGCAGGTCGATCTGGCCAGTGTGCTGGCGTCGGCCTCAAGCCAGCAGCGGCTGCAATGCGACCAGGGGAACGCGACGATCCTGGCCAAGGGTTGGATCGAGGGGGATCAACTTGAAATGAACTTGATCGCCAATGTCGACCAATTGGAGGCGCGCGTCGCCGGCCACGATCCGTTGCACGACTTGCCGGCGGAGACTTGGAACGAGGCCTTGGTGGCCGTCAGTTCGACGCCCATCGTGGCAAAATTGAGCGGCGATTGGAGCGCGCCGCGCTTCGCGCTCGACGTCGCCGCGCTCAAGCAGCAATTCGAACAGCGATTGCGGCAATCAGGACAGGAACAACTCGCGCTGGCGTTCCAAAGCCCCGCGGCGACTGCGACCGAAGTGCAGACGGTGGCCGTGGCGCCCGCGGCGCCAACTGGCGCCCCGGCGGTTCCAGCAACCGACTTTGCCGAGGCGGCCACGACAGAGCGGCTTCCCCCCATTGTCGCGGCGGCCACTTTGGGAACGCCAGATCTGACGGCTCCCAATACCGCACCCGTGGCCATCACTTTCAATCCACCGGCGCCCCAACCAGACGAAGTTTGTCATCCCGGTGAAGAAGAAATTGCCGAAGCGGAACCTGTCAGCACCTGGACCCCACCGCGCCAAGCGGTCATGCCCGAGCAGTACACGCATCGCGGCGAATATGGCGTGCCCGAGATGGTGCCGGCAGACGTATATGAGATTCCGACGGGACGCGTGGAATCCGATTTGACCCGTTGGACTCGCGAACTGTTCGCCAGGGCCTCGGCAAGTTGGCCGTTTCGCAAGCGAACCAGCGAAATCGAAGACCCCTTCCGAACCACGCCGCCGGCGGAGCCCGCAGCCGAACCGGAGTCGCGCATTGCGCGACAAAGAACCTGGGACCGCGGTTATACACCGCGAACCACCTATCGCTAGCGGCGACCCAAGCTAGTCGGGAGCGGGGGAGGGCCGATATAGTAGGACTTGCTCTCCTTCTCGCTTGGCTTATGGGTTCCGCATGTCTCGGGTCGTCTTGGCCATGTCTGGCGGCGTCGACAGCAGTGTCGCCGCTTGGCTATTGCGCGAGGCAGGTCACGAGGTCATCGGCCTTTTCATGCGCCACGGCGCCAGTCCGGTCGCGTCCTGCGCGGCGCCAGGCGCCACCGCGGCGGCCTTGCCCATCATCACGCCGACATCGCATAAGCAAGGCTGCTGCTCGGCCAGCGACGCCCACGACGCGCAGCGCGTCGCCGATCGGCTGGGCATACCGTTTTACGCGGTCAACTTCGAAGCAGAGTTTGGGCAGATCATCGACTATTTCGTCGACGAGTACACCGCGGGCCGCACGCCCAATCCGTGCGTGGTCTGCAACAACTGGCTGAAGTTCGGCAAACTGCTCGAATACGCCGACAGCGCAGGCGCCGAATTCATCGCCACCGGTCATTACGCCCGACTGGAACGACGCGGCGAGGGACATGCGCCGGCCTTGTGCCGCGGCCGCGACGCGGGCAAGGATCAGTCGTATGTGCTGTTTGGCATCGATCGCAGCGTGCTGCCGCGAGTGCTGTTTCCCGTGGGAGATCATGCGAAGCCGCAAATTCGTGAGATGGCGCGCGAACTGGGATTGCGCGTCGCGGAAAAGAAAGACAGCCAGGAAATCTGTTTCGTGCCGGATGGCGACTACGCGAACCTGGTGCGATCGCGTCAGGGCGTGGCCGCGCGCGGGGGCGAGATCGTAACCGTCGATGGCGCCGTGGTGGGCGAACACGACGGTATTGAGAACTACACCATCGGGCAGCGCAAGGGGCTTGGCGTGGCGTTTGGCGAGCCGCGCTACGTGGTGCGTCTGGAACCAGAGACACGACGCGTGGTGATTGGCGAAAAGCGCGACCTGGCCCGCCGAGAGTTTGTTGCCGAGCGATCGAACTGGCTCGTCGATCCGCCGCACGGCGAATTGCGCTGCCAGGTGAAGATTCGCTATAGCTCGCGCCCGGCCGACGCCGCGATCGAACTGATCGATGAGGGCAGCTTTCGCGTGGTGTTGGACGAAGCGCAATTTGGCGTGGCGCCGGGGCAGGCGGCGGTCTGCTACGACGGCGATCGTGTGCTCGGCGGCGGCTGGATCGCTTGAGTCAAAAGCGACACATGGCAGTCGCCAGGCCCCTAGTCAAATGTCCGCGCCGACTTGCCAGCAAGTGCTAGGCGCCGAGAATTTCGTCGATCGAGTCGCCGAGGATCTGCACCATCCGATCGATTTGAGCCTCTTCGGTCACATAGCAAGGGGCCAGATTGTAAACGTCGCCGCGCAGGCGGGTGAACAACCCGCGGCGCTGCGTGGCCTCGTGCACGCGCGGTCCCACCTTCTGCTCGGGCGGAAACTCGGCCTTGGTCGCCTTGTCGGCGACTAGCTCCACCGCGCACATCAATCCTTGCCCACGCACATCTCCCACATGCGGATGGGATGACAGTCCCTTAAGACCCGTGAGCAGTCGCTGCCCCAAGTGCCCGGCGCGCTCGACCAGCGACTCGCGTTCGATGATATCCAGGTTGGCTAGCGCCACGGCGCAGCCGGTAGGATGCCCTGAGTACGTGAAGGCGTGCATCCACGCCTCGGCGCCGGCGCCGTCGTCGATCGCTGCGGCAATGCGGTCGCTGACGCCAATGCCGCCCAGCGGAAAATAGCCGCTCGTAATTCCTTTGGCGAATACGATGATGTCGGGCTCAATGCCGTAGCGCGACAATCCAAACCAGTCGCCGGTGCGGCCAAATCCGGTGACCACCTCGTCGGCGATGAGCAACACTTTGTGTCGATCGCAAATCTCGCGAATGCGCGGCCAATAATCGCCGGGCGGAACAATCACTCCGCCGGCGGCTTGCACTGGCTCGCCGACAAAGGCCGCCACGGTTTCTGGACCTTCACGCAAAATGGCCTCTTCCAGCCAATCGGCGGCAATAACACCAGCAGTGCGCAGGTCGCCGGGGGGCGCCGCGTCGGCCGGAAAGCGATACGGGTAGGGGCCTTCGATATGCGAGAAGCCAGACGGCATGGGGCCAAACAGGTTCCAATAGGCCGAAATGCCAGTGGCGGCCATGGCGCCGAGCGTGGTGCCGTGATAGCCCCAGCGGCGGCCGATAATCTTGTGCTTGTCGGGAAAGCCAGAGCGACGGCCAAAATAGCGCGCGGTCTTGAAGGCGCTTTCGTTTGACTCGCCCCCGCCAGAGGTGAAAAAGAAACGATTGATGCCGGGGTAGCAAATGCCGGCAAGACGTTCGCCCAGTTCGATGGCGCGTAGATTCGTGCTGCCGGTATAGGCGGTGGCGTAGGCCAATTCGTTCATCTGGCGCGCGGCGGCTTCGGCCAACTCACGCCGACCGTGACCGACTACGATGTTCCAAAGCCCAGCGAGCCCGTCGAGATATTCACGGCCTTCGCTGTCGCAAAGCACAGCGCCCTGGCCGCGGACCCAGACATGGGCGATTGTTTGAGCAGCCTTGTTGTGCAAGGCGTGAATGAGATGCGCCTGGTCGCGCGCACGATCCACTTCAAGCGAGTGCTGAGGCATAAGGCAAAACCTGGCGGCGGGATGCACGAAACAAACCGCCAGTCTATCGCGCTATTTTCAGCTCACAACCGGCGACTTCGGCGGCGCGTCGGTGGGCGCCTTGGGCGGAGAAAACGCCGCATGCGGCCGCGGCTTGTCGTGCACTTCGTCGAACAACCGGCGCAGGATGATGCGTCCCAAGCGATTGGGGCGCGAACGTTTGGCGCGACCGATATTTGCACGCATGGCAGGACTCCTGGATCGACCACGACCGAGCGCTGCCGCGCTGGATGACGCGCAGTGATTGGCGCGTGGTCTGGAATTGCCGTTGCGACCGGTGGCCGCGGTCAGGATATCCGCGGCCACCGGCGCCTCGACAACATTGGGAGGGCGGTCGTGGCTCTTTTAGCCGGGACCTGGGACGGCATAGGTCTCCGGCGGTACCGACGGCGGCGCGAGGTAAGCATCGCCACCGTAGGAGGCGCCGCCAGCCGTGCCGCACGAGCCGCACGCCGGACCACGCTGGAACATACTACCGCAAGAGCGGCAGCCCAACGCGCTAACCGACATCAGCACTACGGCCGTCAGGACGAGTAGCCTTTTCATCATTCTCAACTCCGATCGAAACGGTACACGTTCCGGCGAAGCCTGTGGGTCAAGCAACTCTACAACACTGCCCAGGATGTGCAAATTCACCAAGCTAACTTTTTTCAACAATCCCGTTTCTTTTTTGCAACGGGGGAATGCCGATGAAAAACCTCAGGTGACCGCCACCGTGCGCAGCCTCCGCGCGCCGTCGCCGAATTCGACATCTTGTTGCTAGCAGTCTCGGACCCAGTGCATGACGACCGGCTTCGCCGCCCGCGTTGGCGCCGCAAAAGGGATGGCTTACGCGCTGCGCGCTGCGCTGTGGCTGGGCCTACTGGCAGGGACTGGCGCATGGGCAGATGAGCCGGCTGCTTCGGAAAGCGAGCCGACCACACCGGCGGTTGAGGAAGCCCTTGCTAGCGAAGAACTCGCCCCAGAACCCTTTGTCGCGGAGCTACTGGAGCCTACCAGCAGTGCGTGCGACGATCTGTGGCTGGTCAGCACGCGGGCATCTCGCGACCCCTGCCGGCCGCCACACCCAGAACGGATGCGCTACTGGCGCTGTGTGGACCGTAAATGGATCGAGTCCGATTTGGAAGCGTTCACCGCCAGCGCCACGCCACAGGCGCCGGTCGTGGTTTGGGTTCATGGCAACAATATGCCGCCAAGCAGCGCGCAAGCCTCGGGCATGCTGGTGCATCGACTGGTGACGCGCTGCAACACCGGGCCCATGCGGTTTGTCATCTGGTCTTGGCCCAGCGAACGCTGGACCAGCAGCGTGGTGGACGACGTGCGCATCAAGGCGCCGGTTAGCGAGTCGCAAGGCTATTTTGTCGCATGGCTCGTCGATCGGTTGCCTGTCGATACGCACGTTGCCCTGATTGGCTACAGTTACGGCGCGCGGGTCATTTCCGCCGGTATGCACATGATGGCGGGGGGCGCGATTCGCGGGCGCACCCTGGAAGAGAGAGTGCATCCCGAGCGGATGCCGCCGCGGGTTTTGCTCATGGCCGCGGCACAAGACAGCAATTGCTTCGCGCGCGGCGGCGCATACGAGCTGGCGCTCACGCAATTGGAAGAGCTGGTGGTCATGCGCAACCGGCGCGATATGGTGCTTAAGTGCTATCCGCGGCTGGAGCAGCCCGGCGGCCCCGCTGCGCTCGGACAGGCGGGGCTCACTAGTCCGCACGGCGCCTGGTTGTTTCCGATCCCGCGTTCGCAGGTGCGGCAAATCAATGTAGGACCACAAGTGGGGCTGCACCATTCGCTGGAGTACTATCTGGAATCACCGGAAGTGGCGGCGAGAATGCGGTATTTTGTGCGTCAATCGATGCCTGCCTTGCCGGACGCCGAGCCACATTTGCCACAAAACGGCCGTTAACAGGCGCCTGTGGTCTTTGACCAGTACTTGATGGCGCCGCCAGACCACGCCTGTCGCCGAACCTCGTCCACGACGCGCATATTGGCCAGGCCATCCTCCGCTGGATACGGCAGGCTGCCCGACCGAATCGCCTGACAAAATGCCTCGACCTCGGCGGCATATTGATCGGCCGGCGGGAACTTCAAAACTTCCACGTCGTCGTCGGTTCGCCAGGTCATCACCGACTCGGGCGCGGGCAACACGCCGTCGGCCAATTCGAGCGCCCCCTTGCTACCCACAATTTCGATGCGGTTGCGATCAGGCGCCTCAAAGCTAGCGTCGAGTAGCGCCAGCACGTCGTTGGGGAACCGCAATAGCATGCCGATCGTCATATCGACGCCGGTCGTCCATTGCCGCGACCTTGCGACGATTTCCACTGGCTCGGCGCCGGTGAAAAGCCGGGCCGCGTTGATGCCGTAACAGCCAATATCATAGAGCGCTCCGCCGCCGCCTCCGCGGCGCGGGTCGAGCCGCCAGTCGTCGCGATCAATATCGAACGAGAAGTCCATTTTCACCAGACGCAGTTCGCCAAGCTGCCCGCTTTGCACTGTTTCCAGCGCGCGCAGTGTGCGCGGATGATGGCGCCACATGAAGGCCTCCATCAATATGACCCCGGCACTCTGGCAGCCCGCTACAATCCTCTCGGCCTCAGCCACATCGATTGCCAGCGGCTTTTCGCACAGCACATGCTTGCCAGCGGCAGCGGCCGCCAAGGTCCACTGGCAATGCAGTTCGTTCGGGAGCGGGTTGTAAATCGCGTCGATCTCGGGGTCTGCCAGCAACTCGTCGTAGCTGCCGTAGTGCTTGGGAATGGCGAATTCCGCCGCCCACTCGCGCGCCGTCTGGGCGTTGCGACTGGCAATTGCGGTCAACTGGGCAGAATTGGCGGACTGAATGCCAGCAATCACACCGCGCCGGGCGATGCGCGCACAGCCCAATATCCCCACGCGAATTGGTCGTTCCATGAAGTGCCTGTCGTTGTGTCCTGGTAATTCGGGAAGAGTTTGACGGCCATCGCCAGTTCTGGTTGTCGTTGGGGATCAATCTTAGCGGGCCGGTGGAACCGCGTAAGAGTGCGCCCAATTTGACATGTCAAACTTTGCGGATTGTAGCGGTCGAATTGGAAATGCCGTGCGTAGCGGTTCGATAAGAGGTAACGGACGCACCGAATTTACGACCCAGACTGCGCCGCCGCTGGCCTGCCCGCATCAAGGCCCAGTGGCGGCGACCGGCTCCAGAGCCCACCCGCATGCAGCACCTTGCCCGCTGGCTACTTTTGTTCTTGGTCCTGACGACGCCGCCGATTTCGGCGTTCGGCCAAGACCACGCTGTCATTCCACTGCCCGCGGTGGACGAGGCATCGCGCATGCCCGCCGTCGAACCCGGCGCGGCGCTGCGCGTGGTTGCGCTGCCGCCGACTTTGCAGCAAGTTGCCCAGCATCCGGTGGTCAGCGCGGCGCCGCTGACCGCCGCGCCCAGTCCCGGCGCGGCCTCGTTCTCGGCGGCGGTGACGGGCGATCCGCAATTGGAGGCCCGGCTTAAGGAACTGGAAGGCCGCATCGCGAAGATGCAGACCGCCGACGAGAAGCGCAAGGAGGCCGACAGCGAAAAGAAGGCGGCCGAGGCCAAGAAAGTGAGCGTCAAATTCACCGGCGAGTTCCAGTTGGACCAGGTGATGGCCTCGCAAGATCCCGCCAACAAGATCGCGGTAGGCAATATCGACAACTTCGTCGATTTTCGCCGCGCGCGGTTAGGCGCGCAAGGTGACTGGGGAGATTTCACTTCGTATCGCTTTGAAATGGACTTTGCGCAAGAAGGTCGCCCCTCGTTCCTGGACGTTTGGCTTCAGCAAAAACAATTTCCATTGGTCGGCAACATCAAGGTCGGGCACTTCTTCGAGCCATTTAGCCTCGAACGACTCACTTCCAACCGGCATATTCAGTTCATGGAGCGCTCGCTGACCGACACCTTCGCCCCTTCGCGTAATACGGGAGTCTGCTTCTTCGACCATGCGGACAACTTACGATCGACCTGGGCGCTGGGCACCTTTCGCACGGATAGCGACAACTTTGGGGCCGATGTGACGGAGAGCGGCGGTCAGTCCGTGACGGGGCGCGTCACCTGGCTACCGTATTGGGACGAGGTGGCCGAGGGGCGCTATTTTACACACATTGGCGCGGCCTATAGCTTTCGCGAAGCGCGCAACAAGCGAGTGCGGTTCGTGCAGACGCCGGAAGTGCGACCAGGCGCCTTCGATGTCGTGCCGTTTCCGGTCTTTGTGAACACGGGGTTGTTCAATCTGCACAACTGGCAGCTATTCGGATCCGAGGCGGTGCTTGTTCACGGTCCCTTTTCATTGGAGTCGGAATACATTTGGGTGCCGGTCGACCAGATCGGCGGCCCCGATCTGTTCTTCAGCAGTTGGTACGTGCAGGCCAGCTTTTTCCTCACGGGCGAGTGCCGCCACTACAACCGCGAGACCGCAACCTTCGATCGGTTGCATCCGTTTGAAAATTTCTTTCGCGTGCGTGGACAACGCGGCGTGGCCACCGGACTCGGCGCCTGGCAGGTGGCGTTTCGCGTTTCGCACATCGATCTCGACAGCTACAACATCCGCGGCGGCAACCTGCTCAATTACACGGTCGGCCTCAATTGGTACTGGAATCCTCATACGCGGCTCTATTTCAACTATCTGATGCCGCGACTCGACAGCCCCAAGAACGGCGTGGGGCACGCCGACTTCTTCGCCATCCGGGCGATGTTCGAGTTCTAGTTTGCTAGCCAGCGCTTGGTTGAGCGCGCGGCGGGTAGCGGTTAGTCTGTGCGGCGGTCCGGCTCTTTGGCGGAAGACTGGGACCTGTTCGCTATTTCATTGCATTTCGGGTCCGCCATGCACATCGGTTTTGACGACTTCATCGGCTCCAGCCCCGCCATGGCGCGGGTGTATGAGACCATCGAGCAGGTCGCGGGACTCGATGTCGATGTGCTGATTCATGGCGAGACGGGTTCTGGCAAAGAACTGGTGGCGCGCGCGGTGCATCGCCGCAGTCGCCGCGCGGAGCGCCCCTTCGTCCCGGTCGATTGCGGCGCCATCCCCGACAACCTGCTAGAGAGCGAATTCTTTGGCCACGAGCGCGGAGCGTTCACGGGGGCCGATTCGCGGCGAGTGGGGTTATTGGAAGCGGCCGATCGCGGCACCTTCTTTCTCGACGAACTGGGCGAGTTGCCGCTCTTGCTACAGGCCAAGTTGCTGCGAACACTGCAAGAGCGCAAGATCCGCCGGGTGGGAGGCCGCGACGAAATTGATGTCGACGTGCGCGTGGTGGCCGCCACCGCGCGCAACCTGGAAGAGATGATGCGCGAGGGCCTGTTTCGCGAAGATCTCTATTACCGCGTCAACGTCGTGAACATCGAGTTGCCGCCGCTCCGCGAGCGCGGCGACGATCTGGGACTATTGGCCGAGCGATTCGTGCTGCGCTACAGCCGCGAGATGGGCAAACAAGTCGCCGGCATCACGCCCGAGGCGTATCTGGTGCTGCGCGCCTACGATTGGCCGGGCAACGTGCGCGAATTGCAGAACGTGATCCGCCGGGCAATCGCGCTGGCGAAGGAATCGCTCATCGGCTTGAACGACCTGCCCGATTCGCTGGTGACCAGCGCCGGCGAAAAGCGCTCGGCGGAAGGGGGCGGCTTTTTTGAGCTGCGCGATCAATGCGTGGCCACGTTTGAACACGACTATCTGGCCTCGCTATTGAAGCGACATCGCGGCAATGTGAAGACGGCCGCCGCCGAAGCTCGCGTGCCGCGCGGCACGCTCTACCGACTGATGAAGAACCATGGCCTGGATAGCGCCGATTTTCGTGGCTAGCTGCCCTGCGACTGTCGCGCGGGCGCGAACGCGCGCCTCAAGCATGTGACAGTTCGCAATGCGTTGCGGCGCAATACATTGGCGATCGCGGTTGCGGACCATTGTCGGCGTGTCGCGTCCGCGCGATCATTGGCGCCTCACACTTCTTGAACCATTTGGACTACCTTAACCGCGTACTATTGAACGGCTTGGAGCAACGGCTGGAATTTTTTGATGTTTTCTCGGCGCGGGGAGTGCACTAGCGGGCTGGCGGCCAAGGTGATCGGACAGGCGGAATGGCGCCTTGGAAAAATATCGAACAACTTTTGCGAAAGGCGACTGCCATGAAGAAGATCGAAGCCATCGTCCGTCACTTCAAGCTCGAAGACGTGAAGAACGCACTTAGCGAGCGCGGCATCAAGGGCATGACCGTCAGCGAGGTGCGCGGCTTTGGCCGCCAAAAAGGACACACCGAGACCTACCGCGGCGCCGAGTACGAAGTCGACTTTGTGCCCAAGCTCAAGATCGAAGTGGTCGCGTCGGCGGCCGATGCCCGCGGCGTGGTCGACACCATCTTGCAAAGCGCGCGCACCGGTCAGGTGGGAGACGGCAAGATTTTCGTCACCGAACTGGCGGACGTGATTCGCATTCGCACCGGCGAGAACGCCGAACAAGCGATTTAGATCGCCGCGATTGTCTGACCAAATTGACACGGCCTCGGGAAATTGCTCCCGGGGCCGTGCCGTTAATTGTGCCGCTGCTTACGGCCGGGCGATGGTCACCGCGCCTTCGCACGCCGGCCCGCATATCGTGGCGTACTTTGCCATGGCGCCAGTGGTGTAGCGCGGCGGCTTGGGCTGCCACTGGCTGGCGCGGGTCGCCCAATCTTCGTCCGAGATTTCCACGTCGAGCGTTCCCTTCTCGGCGTCGAGCGTGATGATATCCCCCTCGCGCAGCAGGCCGATCGGTCCCCCCACATACGCCTCGGGGCCGATGTGCCCCACCATCAGGCCGCGCGTCGCGCCGCTAAAGCGCCCGTCAGTTAGCAAGGCGACATCGTAGCCCAGGCCTTGTCCCATGATGGCGGCGGTGACGGCCAGCATCTCTGGCATGCCGGGGGCGCCGCGCGGGCCTTCGTATCGAATGACGACCGTGTCTCCCTTTTTGATTTCGCGGCGTTCGATCGCGGCAAAGCAATCTTGTTCGCTATCGAAGACGCGCGCTGGGCCGCGATGCTGCAGCTTGGAAACCCCCGCCACTTTGACGACGCTCCCCTCCGGCGCCAGGTTGCCACGCAGCACCACCAGGCCACCGGTCGGGTTCAACGGCTTGGAAACCGGCACGACCACATCCTGGTCGGTCGGCACACGCACGTCTTTGAGGTTTTCGCGCAGCGACTTGCCAGTGACCGTCAGACAGTCGCCATGCAACAGTCCCGCGTCGAGCAGCACCTTGAGCACCACCGGAATGCCGCCCACGCGGCACAGGTCGGTAGCCACATAGCGGCCGCCGGGCTTCAGATCGGCGATGATCGGCGTCTTGCGGCTCACGCGGTCGACGTCGTCGAGCGTGACGCGGATGCCGCACTCACGAGCCAGCGCCGGCAGGTGCAGCGCGATGTTGGTGCTGCCGCCAGTCGCCGCCGCGACCGCGATGGCGTTTTCGAACGCTTCAAACGTCATGATGTCGCGCGGGCGGATGTCCTTCTCCAGCAGGTCCATCACCGTCTTGCCACAGGCCACGGCGAACTCGTCGCGCGTTTCATCGATGGCGGGGAGCGAACCGCTGCCCGGGAGCGCCATGCCAATCGCCTCGGCGACGCAGGCCATGGTGTTGGCGGTGAACTGACCGCCGCAGCTACCCGCCACCGGGCAGGCCGCGCATTCC
>JAIBBY010000044.1 GCA_019694455.1 Pirellulales bacterium | reverse complement strand
TATGCGTCATCCGCCGAAGCCCAAAGTAGATCGCCGCCGCCAGGCCGCCTAGCGCGACCAGCCCGGTCACTAGCGCGCCCGCCCAAACGCGTCCGCCCAGCAGTTCTCCCAATCCGCCCGAGACGCCAAGAAATACCAGCGCCGTGGCCATTGCCACCGCGCACACGCCAATCGCCAGGGCCAACGCGCCGAGCGCGGCATAGATCAGCAACCGCGTCAGCGAGATGCGTAGCTGGTCCTTGCGAGTCTCCAGATAATAGGCGGCATAGTCGCGCAGCTCCGCCAGGTGCTTGACCAGATCGTCGGCGGGATGGCGGTTGTCGTCCATCGTTTCCGAGCTCGGCCCAGATCCTGCAAAGTCGTCTTCGGTCCAGCGCGGTTGAGAAATCATGGCGGCGCTTTGCCCAGCGGCCGGCCGCGGCGCATTGCACCGCGCGCCCCGCCGCGCAGACATTAGAGAATAGCTTATAACGCCGCGCGCCCGGTGCGAGCGGCGCTGGATGATTGGCGTAGGTGCGGATTAACGGCGATTGAACAGTATTCCCAGCACAAACCCCACGCCCGCCGCGCATAGTATGGCGTTCATGGGCTGCTGGCGAATGCGATCTTCCAGCGAGCTTTGCAGCTCCATCGCGCGTTCGCGCCCCTCTTCCAGGTATTCGCCGGCTCGCTCGCGTCCGCGTTCCAAATAGTCGGCGGCCATTTCGCGCCCTTGGTCGATATATTCACTAGCGCGTTCTCGGCCGTGCTCCAATGTCTGAGAGGCTGTCTCCCTCAACTTGCCGCCTGTTGCGGCCGCGCTCTGGGCGCCTGGCGATTGGGGCTGCTGGCGTCCGGCATTCGATGTTGAATGGCTGGGCATGTCCAGGACTCCTTTTTACTGAGATGCGATCGGCGCGACCCCAGCAACCGAGCGATTGTCGTGGCCGCGGTGAGGCGGCAAGCACGCACGTATTGTGCCAAAACTATAACTCAAACAAACGCGGAAACCATGGCGCCGACTAGCCTTCTCTTTCTTCGTCTCGCTGGTCAATGGGCCGTCAGGCTGGCTATTTCGCATTCGAGCGCTGGGAGTGTGCGCGCGATTTGCTGGGTACGAGGTTTTCAGCATTTCGAACAAAATATGGCGACGCGACTTCTGCATCGCTCCTGTTGGTCGCACAATGTCCAGCTATTCTCTTGGTGTGAACGGACATGACCGGCACGAATTCATGCATCTGAAAGGAAACCCTATGTGCGCCGATCTCATGGGCTGGTGTCTATTCGGTTTGATCGCCGGCGGCATTGCGCGACTGTTGTGGCCGGGCGACAACGTGTTGGGTTGCCTGGGCACCATCGCGTTGGGCATCGCCGGTTCGGTGGTCGGTGGCTTTTTGCTCGGTCTGCTCACCGGCGCCAATTCTGACGGTATCCAACCGGCTGGTTTCTTGGGCGCGATCCCCGGCGCGCTCATCGTGCTTTGGTTAGCGCGACGACTGGCAGGGGGGCCGCCCACGACCTAATAGTCAGTGGCGACGCGCTACGGCCTGCCCCGCGATCAAATCATCGATGGCGTCGGTGCAGAGGATGGGCTGCTTTCAATGGGCCGGCTTGACGAGCAAGGTCAACTCGTTCGCTTGTAATATGGCGCAAGCTCTTGCCGCGTGTCGGCCAACGACTGCTGCAGCCGGCGCCACGGCAATGTCAGATCGCCGATCGGATTCAGGCGCGCCTGTTGTTCCAGTTGCTCCGCCCATTGGGCGACTCCGGCGGCGCCGCAAGTGGCGGCCAATCCCTTGAGGCTATGCGCCGCTCGATGTAGCGCGGCGACGTCGCTTTGCTCGACCGCCGCTTGCAGCTTGGGCAACAACTGCGAGTTGTCGTCCAAGAAGCACTGCACCAGTTCGCCGTACAGCCCCACGTCGCCGCCGAGGCGAGCGATCGCCTCCTGTGGTTCGCATTGCGCTCCGCGTGCGGCACACGATGGCGCATCGTTAGCGTCCGCCGGTTTGGCGGCGGTCACCTGTTGGGCAACCGCGCGATCTACGGTGCGCAGCGCGGCCGCCAGCCTGCCCACCAGCGCCGGCTTATTCATGACGGCAATCGCGCGGTCGGCAGGCAACTTCGACAGGTCGGTGTCCAGCCAATCGGTGACAACGATCGCGCGGGCAGGCAGCGCGCTCCAGTCCGCGGTCTCGTGCCAACCACCGACAAACAAATAATCGGGGGGCGACGGTGCGCACAACTCGCGCGCCTGTTGGATGTCGGAGGCTTCTTGCACCGATATCCCTTGTCGGGTCAGTAGCGCGGCCAGCGCTTGGCGGGCGTGACGGTTCGGTTCGAACAGCACCGCGCTCTGGCCCTCCAGCCGGGGACCGGCGGCGCCGTTGGCCTGGCCAGCGCTAGCGGTCTGTTTGAGCATGCGAATCGTGGCTTCGTAGCGCGTGGCAAGCTGTGGATCTTCGTTGAACCTGAACTTACCCCCCATCGCCGCCGCCAGGGCGGCGACGAGCGGCATGCCAAGCGGTGTAATCGGATAGTGCGCATACGCGCCGCGACTGCTGGACAAGAACGGCGTGAGCACGCGATCGCGATGTTCCGGGGCGATTGGCGTGCCGGTGTCGACGACCGAAAAACGCAGCGTCACCTCGTCGGCGTGTTGCTCGCCGCATTGCACATCGAGCAGCACCTCCCCCTCGCGCGTCAAACGAATCGAGTTTTCCACCAGGCCCGTCAGCAATTGGCGCACGCGCTGCGGGTCGCCCACCAGCAAATCAGGAACGTCCTGCCCCACGCTGAAGACCAATTCCAGGCGCTTACGGCGCGCCTGCGGCGCCAAGGCATGCGCCACGTCGTCCAGCACCGCGGACAAGCGAAAGCCGATCCATTCAAAATCGATCGCCCCCGCTTCGGCGCGCGCCAAGTCGCAGACGTCGTTGAACAGCGACATGAGTTGATCGGCCGATTCGCGCAGCGCGGAAAGGTACTCGCGCTGCACCGGCAGCAGGCTCCCCATCGTCAACAGGTCGCACATTCCCACCACGCCGGTCATCGGCGTACGCGCTGCGTGCGACAATTCGGACAGAAAAACAGCTCGGTCCTCGAGCGCGGTCTGCAGCTTTTGCCGAGCGACGAGCAGTTCGCGTTCGGTCTCGCGCAACAACTCGACAGTGCTCAGAGAAGGCGGAGAGATCGCGGGGACCGCCGAGTCAGACAACCGTTGGTCGTTTCGCATTTCGGTTGGACTTTATCTGGCGCTTGAATTGTGGAGATCGTGGGAATCGCCTCTCGCATCGCGCTTACGAAGCTTCGCGCAAAAAACAGCCTCGCCCAACAATCAGAGCGAGGCTGCCATAGCGATTCGCACGTTTGCAAGACGCAAAGCGTCCCACTGCATTTTCTTCTAAGTCGCTCAAAAGGCAATGTCAAGCTACGAAGAATATGGCCGATGCTTGCTCTTGTGAAAGCTTGGCGAATCCGTGTCGTCCTGGCCGCCGTGAATCCTGCCTTATGCCGCGCGCCGTGCCGCTAAATCGGGCGCCGTGGCCACAGGGAACAATCCCCATTTGCGGACAAAGCGGCCGTACGATCGCAAATGCCGCCAGGCGTCTCGCGACCACAATTTGGCGCTGCCGCGTTGTTCCAGGTGGTAAACGTAGGTGGCGCCGTGGTACATCACGTCCCACCCAGCCTGCGCGACGCGCAGGCAGTAGTCGACATCTTCAAAGTACTTGCGAAATCCCTCGTCGAGCCCACCCACCTGCCGCCACGCCTCGCGCCGCACCAGCAGAAAGCAACCCGATAACCAGTCACAGCGAAATGTGTCGCCCGGCGAACGGTCTCCGTACAGATAGGCGCGAAGGGTGGTCTCGCGATCCGCTCCCATGCGTAGCCTTCGCGCCAGCACAACACGCGGTGTTTGAAACCGCCGGGCGGCATGCGCCTCGCTGCCATCGGCATGCAGCAGGCGGCAACCGGCCAATCCGCAGCGGGGATGGCGATCCATGAAGCGGACCATCTGGCTTAAGCAATGCGCATGCGGATCGAACAGCATGTCGGTGTTGAGCAGCAGCACGTAGCGCGCGGTCGACGCGTGCAGCACACGATTGAGATTTTCGGCATAGGTCAATCGCCGCGAGTTGACAATCGGCTCAACGCGAGGAAACAGCGGCGCCCATTGCGCTACGCCATCGGCCGAAGCATTGTCCACCAGTAGCAGGCGGGCGCGCACCTCGTCGACCGACGCGGCCAACGAGCGCAACAGCGCCGGAGTAAACTCGCGCTCGTGCGTGTAGATCACGCCGATATCGAGATCGGGCGCTCGCGCTTCGCGCGCTGGTGGCGTCGTCATTGGCGTCCGACGTCCACGGTCGCCGGAATTTGAGAAAGGCGTTGTCGTTCGCCGGGCTGAATCAAGACCAGCATGTGCGCGTCGCCGCGCGGCGCCGAAGGATCGCTGATCGGCGCATATCTGGCGCGAATGATGGGCGACTCGATCAGTGGCGCGAATTCCTGCTCGCGGCGGTCGACCACCAGCACTTCAGGCTGATACGACTCGACCGCTTCCAGGAGCGATTGCAGAGAAGCGCCGTGATCAAAATCCTGAAAATCAGCGCCGGCGTAAAACGCCACAAGCGCTGCGGCGCGCTGCGAACCGGCCATGCGGGCATGGTCGCCATACCGATTCGCCAGCCAGCGGCCAAGTTCCGCCTGCTGGGCCCGGCTCTTGAAGTTGCTGCCGAGCGCGTCGCTCCAGCCAATGAGCGTAAGCAACACCAAACTACCGAGCAGCAACGCGCCTTGCGCTTGCGGTCGCTGCGCCAATTTGCCTGGCAGCAGCGCGCGGCGCGACTGCGGCCAGCACAGCCCGAGGGCGCATAGGGGAGACAGCAGCAAGAACACCGTCAACACGTAGCGGCTGCTGATCTCGCCGGAGTACCACAAATGAATCCAGGTGGCGCCCAAAATAGCCGCCGACATCATTAAAAGCGGTAAGATGTCACGCCGCAGCCAGAGGCGGCCCCAACCAAACAGGCTGAATGGCAGCAGGATTGCCACCACGGGGTCAAAACCCCGCCCCACGGCGACCACGAATTGTTGAATCAGCGTGATGGTGGCGGCGCGCGGCGCCGTTTCACCGGCCTGCATCGTCGTTGTCGCGGCAGCGTCGTTCCAGGAATGCAGCCAGGCCATGGCGCGCTCGAGCGGGTCGAGACGAACCAGCGCCGTGGTCGCGGCTTGCCCCAACAGCAGGAAGTTAACCGTCGCCAATATCAGCGGAATGGCGAACAGCGCAATGAACAGGCCCATGACCGTGCGCCGCCGTTGATCTGGCACTTGCACCCACCGCAGACCGGTCCACCACAACAGCGGAATCAATAGGAACACCGCCTCGAATCGCGTCAGCAGGGCCAACAGAAATCCGACGCCGGCCAGCAGAAACCAGCGGTATTGTCCATCACTGGCCGCGCGCCATTGAAAGTAAAGCGTCGACAGCAAAAAGAACCAAAAGGTCGGCTCGCGAATGATTTCCGGACTGCGCTCGACCAGTCCCGGATGCGCCGCGTACAGCACGCAGGTCAGCGCTGCGGTGCGGTCATCGAATTGACGCCGCGCCCAGCCAAACAGCGGCGCCACCGCCGCCGTGGAAATCAGCACTCCCCAAACCAGCCCGCTTTGCTCCCAGTCCAGGCCCAGGCGATGCAACGCAGTCAAGGCGACGAGCAAGGTGTTGAGGTTCATGCCCTCGAGACAGTCGCGCAGATCGCCGCGATCCAAGGCCTGCGCGTCGTCGAGATAAATGGTGGCGTCGGGGCATACCGCCGGTATCCGCAGCGCCATGACCATGCGCGGCGCCAGCGCCAACAACAGCAGCAAGAACAACAGTCGCCAGCGCGGCGCGACGGGGGTCGTTCGTTGGGGTGACACGAGCGCGTTGGCCATGTCGCCGGGCGGTGCGGCCAGCGCGCTCAGCAAACCTCGCCACCACAAGCGGTTGGAGAACCGCTCCACGATTTTTAATGACATGCAGACACTGCCTCTCGATCGGATCGACCCCAAGAGGGCGGCATTGTGCCGCTCGGCGCGAATTATCGCCAGACCAGTCTGCTAGCGGCGCCGAATCGCTGAAGGTCGGCCGCGCCAAAGCAGCGTGCGCCGCCAAGAATCGCCGGCGAAACTATGCGAGTTGCAGGGTGCCGCGCGTCACGCCGAGTTGGTTGAGCACCTGCAATTGCCGCCAGGTGCCGCGTCCGCTATCGAGGCCTGCTAGCACGCGTGTGTAGTGTTGCAGCAGCGCACAGGTCTCGTCGCGCGTCTCGCGCAGCAACTCCACGCGAAAATAGCGCAGTCCCAGCCGCTGCATGCTCGGCAGGTATTCGGCCGCCGACTGCGCCACCGCGTTGAACACCGTGTTGCGGCAGCCGGTGTCGGCCAACAGTGGCAGCGGCGCTCCGGCTCGATCGCGCAGTTCCACGCGGTGCTGGTCGCAGGGGCGTCCGCAGTCGCGCCAGTCTTTGCCGCTGGAGAGCACGGCAGCGAACACGCAGTGCTCCATGTGAAACATCGGCAAATGCTGATGCACCACCGCCTCCAAGCGACCGGATGGCGTGCGCCGCGCGAACGCCTCGAACTGGTTCCAGTTCATATCGTAAGAGGGGGTAATGCGCGCCAGCCCAGCCTCCAACAGCAAGTCGGCGGTCAGGTCGTTGGCGACATTCAGCGCATAGTCGCCCACCAGCTCGCACTGCGGCGCCTCGGCGCGGAACAGCGCCAGCGCCGCCAGATTCCGCACCAAAACGGCGTCCCCCTCCGCGCGCACGATATGCCGCAGCAAACCAGCCTCCCCCGGTTTGATGATCCGCAGCGTCGCTAGTCCCACCGGCATCCCGTGGTCGCGCGCTTGCCGGACGGCGTCGCGATAGCGCCGCACATCCTCATAATCGCAATACACCATCGCTGGCCGCGGCAGCGCGTCGTCTGGCCGCCACTGAAGCACCGCCGACAACTGTTGTTCGTTGCGCACGAGCACCGCCAGTTGCGACGCAGGTTGTTCGGCGCGTGGTTGAACCTCAATTTTGCGGCGCCACTGTGCTAGCGCGTCGGGCTGGGCAATCGCATGCCGCGCCGGCAGTTGCTGTTGTTCGAGTTCCGCCACCAACTGGCGGCGCAGATCGTTGAGCACGCTCTTGGGCGCCATGACCGGCTGAGGTAGTTCTAGTTCCACGCTGCCCAGCTCGTAGCGCGTGTCGCCCAATCGCCCCAATTGCTCGCGCGCCAGCGCCTCGTCGAGCGGGTGTTTGCGCGCCGCTTGCAGCGGGCCCGGCCACGACACCACCGCGCGGCGGCCTTGATCGTCCTCCCCCGACACAAAGAGCGGCTCGCCCGGCGCCCCCCAAACACGTAGCCCAATCACGCCGCGCCGCAGTGGTCGATCGCTGGCGTAGGTGCGCTCCAGCCGTCGGCGCAGCGCGGGGTCGTCGGTCTTCCACAGCAACGCGCCGATCGAAACCGCGTTCCAATTCACGCTGCCGCGGCCGAAAACGAGCTCCGCGCTTCGAGGCTGCCGCGGCTCGCTGGGTTGCTCGTTCACCTCGTAAACCCGGCCTCCTTGCTCGTCCTGCTCCGGATGCCCCTCGTCGAAAACCACGCCGTCGCCCGGTCGCACCGCCACTTGATCGTCTTCGAGTCGCACGATCGCGCCGGCGCGCGTCTTGGCGACCACCGTCCCGATTCGCACGCCGCGGCTTTTGGGGAATCGCCCTTCCACCAACTCTTGATGGTCGATGCCCGCCAAAAAGCCGTGGCTGAATCCGCGCGAAAAGCTCTGCGCCAAATCCAATTGCTGCTGGCGATTGAGGGCAAACGGCTCGTTGCTTTCGCAGGCGTCGATGGCGCGGCGGTAGACGCCGGTGGTCATCGCCACGTATTCCGCGCTTTTGAGTCTTCCTTCGATCTTGAGGCTCACCACGCCCAGCCGCGCCAAGTCGGCCACCAGGTCGTGCGCGGCCAGGTCCTTGGGGCTGAGTAGATACGCCTTGTCTCCCAGATCGCGCACCACGCCGTCGACCACCAATTCGTACGGCAACCGGCAGGCCTGCGCGCATTGACCTCGGTTGGCGCTGCGCCCGCCCAGCGCCTCGCTCGTCAGGCATTGGCCGCTGTAGGCCACGCACAGCGCCCCATGCACAAACACCTCCACCGGCACGCTGGTCGCTTGGCGGATGGCTTGGATGTCGTCCAGCGAAAGCTCGCGCGCCAAGATCACGCGATCCACCCCTAGCCCGCGAACCCATTCGATGCCGGCTGGCTCGGTCAGCGTCATTTGGGTTGAGCCGTGAATCGGCAAGGTCGGCGCCAGTCGGTGGATCAATGCCGCCAGACCCAGGTCTTGCACAATCACCGCATCAGCGCCCGCCGCGGCGATGCCTTCCACGAGCCGTGCCACCTCGGGCAGTTCGTCGGCGAAAATAAGCGTGTTCAGAGTGACGTAGCCGCGCACCCGCCGCTCGTGCAGGAACTGCATCACCTGCGGCAATTCTTCGAGCGTAAAGTTGTGGGCGCGGTGTCGTGCATTGAACTCCGAAAGACCGAAGTACACCGCGTCGGCTCCGTTGGCGACCGCCGCGCGCAAGGCCTGCCAATCCCCGGCCGGGGCCAATAGTTCGGGCGGAGCGGCGCAAATGGACATGCAATCTTGCCAGTGGTGGGTCGCGGCGACGCTGATTATACGTGAGAAGCGATCGCCGTGAGGCGCCGCGCGGCGCGAGTGCGTGCCGATTAGTGGGGCGATCACCCCACTCGCGCGCTAATTATTTGGCGGCTGCGCCGACTTCAACTTGACCCGGTGGCGGCCAAATAGTGTACATTTGCTGAATACGCCATGGGGGTTCAGCGGTTCATTATCGCGAGGCCAGAGCTTTGAAATCGTCACGCAAGCCAATTGCGCCCAAAAAGAAGCCCGAGTCGACGCTGCTCGGGGTCGCTTTCGACGCCGAAGATGGCCAAACCCGTATCACGCGGGGGAAGGACATTTTGCTCTTCGGTGGCTCGGATGAGACCCATGCGGTCATGCAAGAAACGACCATCAAGGTCACCGAACAGCTAGAAAAGCGAGGCAAGCGGATGGCCGACGTCTCGGCGCGTGAATTGCGCGATATTTTCGAGATTGTGCTTAAATAAGCAGGCCGCCCGGGTATAGACTGGGGTGGTCGTGGGCCGAGTTGGCGGCTGTTGGTCCGCGTATCTCTTTATCTATGCGCGACTTGGCCGCAAAATGAAACCCTGATGCGAGCCGTGGGGTACTTTTTCAATAGCAGCGGCGCCGATGGCCTTCGACCCTTCGACCGACGACCGGTGTGTGATCGATCGCTGTATCGCGGGCGATCAACGGGCGATGGTCGAGTTGTTGGAGCGCTTTCGCGGGCAGGTGTACGGCCTCT
Source organism: Pirellulales bacterium (assembly GCA_019694455.1). Taxonomy (NCBI): domain Bacteria; kingdom Pseudomonadati; phylum Planctomycetota; class Planctomycetia; order Pirellulales; species Pirellulales bacterium. The sequence continues at coordinate 32,646 of JAIBBY010000044.1, read as the reverse complement.
GTTACCGGATGCTCAATAATCGGCAGGACGCGGAAGACGCGCTCCAAGAGACGTTCATTCGCGTGTTTCGCAATTTGCATAGTTGGGATCGCCAGCGCGATTTCAAACCTTGGTTATTGGCCATTGCCGGCAATCGTTGTCGCACGCTACTGGGCGCCCGCAAACGGCGCCCGGCGCCAACCGTGTTGGTCGACGAGCTACTCGATTCGTCGGATAGCGGCGACGGCCTCATCACGCTGGTGGAAGAAGTGCGATTGGCCTTGTTGGGATTGCGCGAAGAATACCGTCGCGCGTTTTTGTTGTTTCACGAACAGGAATTGTCATACCTCGAAATCGCGGAGATTCTCGATTGTCCTGTCGGCACGGTGAAGACCTGGATTCATCGAGCCCGTCGAGAATTGGCGCACTGTTTACGAGGTCGTGGAGTGGTTGAGGACGCCCCCCTATGAATACCGACACATTTGAAATGCGGATCCAAGAACTGCTCGATTGTCGCGCGCCGCTGGCGAGCGACCCTGAGTTGTTGGCCGCCGCGCACGACTCCGAGGAGCTACGCTCAATCCTCGCCTCGTACGTCGCGCTGTTCGACGGCGTCAAGCAACTGCCGCCCCCCATCCCGGACAATGCGATTACGCAGCGCGTGTTGGCCGAGCTTGCCGCCGGCCCCGCCGAACCCGCGGTGCTGCCGATGCCCGACATGCGCCAGTGGCGACTAGGCGCCGCCGCGGCAATCTTGCTGGCCACCGGCGCTAGCCTCTGGATGTGGAACGAGCGCGACCAGTCGCCGAAAGTTGCACTGGCGCCGTCGCTGAATGAAAAAAATGAAACAGTTGCCTTGCCAGCTCCACCGGTGATCGCAGCGCCTGGCGATGAATCGGTGGGCGTCGTCGCCATCGAACCGGTGCCGACCGCTGGCCCGCGCGAGCAAAAAGTGCTGGAAATCGGCCTCCAATATGCCGCCATAGCGCGGCAGGCGATGATTGCGCTCTCGGATTTGGCCGTGCTCGAACCCACTCTGGCGGCGACCTCGCCGCCTTCCGAGGCCGAACCGACGAATAGCGAACCGGCGCCCACCGCCGATGCCTCGCTCGTCGATCGCCTCGGCGTGGGCTTGACCCCTTTGGCCAGTTCGACCGCCGGCGCTTTCGATTTTCTGTTCGAAGTCTTGCCCCAATCCGAAGCGGAATTTTAGTCCATGCGCTCATCGTCGCGAGGCGCGCGAGGGTCTCGTTTTCAGCTTGGTTGGCTAGGTTGGATCGCGTGCTTCGCCTTCTGCTGCTCGGTGAGCGCGCGCGCCCTCGAAGCGCCGGCGCTGATCCCCGACGACGTCGGGCTGTGCATCGATTGCGACCATCTTTTCGACGTGTCGCAGCGTTTTCTGGATAGTGAGTTCTATGTTCGGTTGGAGCAGGTCCCCGAGCTCAAAAAGCTCGTCGACGCGTTCATCCGCAAGCCGCAGAAAACCGGCATGTTCTTGGCCAGCGCGCTGAACATGACGAACCAGGAATTTGGCAACGCCATGTTTCACGGCCGCACCATGATGGGCGTCTGGCCGGGGGATTTCAGCAACATCGAAGAAAGCCGCATGCTGCTGATCGCCGAAACGCGCGACGCCGACTTCGCGCGACAGATGGTCGCTGCGCTGCGGGCCAACCTCGACAAGTCGCGGCGCACCGATTTTGAATTGTCATCCCAAAACCATGCCGGGCGCGACTATGTGCTCGGCCGCGGCACGCGCGGCAAGCAGCGCTTCGAGGTGGTGCTGGCTCAACTCGACGCTCTGGTCATTCTCTCCAGCAGCGATTCGATCATGCGCCGCAGTCTGGAACTGGCCAGCGAACCACCCGATGCCGATGGCAGCGTTGGCAACATGCCCACCTATCGGGCGGCGATGGCCCGCCTGCGAACCGACGCCCAGGTGAGCGTGTTCGTCAATCCGGGGCCGTGGACGACGCTGGTCGATGAGCAGTTGGCAAAGCTCAGCGGTGAGCCGGTCGATCACTTCATCCGCGGCATTGTTGGCGACGCCTGGAAGGCTGCCGACTACTGGGTCAGCTCCGCCAATTTGGAGCCGAATCTGTCGATCGAAAGCTTCATGCACTTCGACAGCGAACGCCTGACCGATCGGCTGCGAACGGTCGGCCAGACCTTCGGCGGCGCCTCGAATTTCCTGCGGCGCGTGCCACCCGACGCCGTCATCGCCTTGTCGAACCACATCGACTTGCGCGCGCTGGTCGCCATGTTCCTCGATGTCAACAACGAGCAGATCGACGACGCGCGCGACCTGGCCAGCAATCTCTTCTTGGGGCTCGACCCCATCGACGACGTGCTGGCCCACCTCGGACCCGATGTGGGCGTGTATTTCGTCCCCAGTTCGCCCGCTGGTCCCCCCGGCGAACTCGAACGGGTGACGGGTCTGCAAATTCGCCAACCCAAGATCGAAAACGGCGAACCGACGGTCGCCCAGGCGCTCGATGGCGCCTTGCGCACTGGGTTGGAATTGGGGGCCGTGGCTAATGACGATGTGGGTGGCGTCGATGGCGAGGCCGCCGAAAGCTCCCCTCCCGAAATCACCATCGAAACCATCGACGACGTGCGCGTCACGACGGTCACGGGGTTCGAATCGCTCCCTGAGGGAGACACGCTCAGCTACTCCGTGCTGCCCGACTATTTGTTGATTGGCACCTCGCGCGATCGCGTGGTGAAGCAGGCCAATCGGCAGCCCTCCGACGAGTTCCTCCAACAGTCGCGCTTTCGCGAACTGCTCAGCGCTCGCATTGGCGAGCCGAGCCATGTGCTCTACTTCGACGGCCCCGCGCTGCGTAGTTTTTTGTCGTCGCACGAGGCGGAACTTGCCAAACTGCTCAGTCGCGTGCGTGGGCAGGGAAATCACGAGGCGCGCAGCAACCTGCAAGTCATCACCGACCTGGCGGCGCTTGGCGAAACCATCCTCGTGGCCGCGTCGTTAAGCGACCAGGGGCTGGCCGTCTCGATCGGAGTTTCCACCGATCGCGCCGAGTAGTCAGCGGGTGAATAGCTCACCCCCGCCGCGTTGGCGACCCCCTGCGCTGGGGCGCACAGCCCGCTTTTCTCAATTTTGTCGCTGCCATTGTCCTAATCGGCAGCCTTTGCCCAGTGTGATCGGCACGACTCGCGCGACGGCATTATTCGCCGAAACCGATTCTCTTCGCAAAACCTCCTGTTTTACCTATCCGGTAAACGTTCTCAGGCGTTTGCTCCGATGCTCTCTTGGCACACTGCCCCAGGTCCCCCCCGCGAACCGCAATCCGAGGCGCCTCGTGACCAAGACCAAAAAATCCGCCAGCCGCGAAGTGAAGATGGAGCGACGCAAGCCAGACGACCGCCGCGGCGTCGAACGCCGCAAGAGTCAGCAGCCGGTGGCCGCAGAACGCCGCCAGTTGGAACGCCGCGAGAAGGTCAGCCGCCGCCGGCAGATCGATCCCACTACCTGCGAACGAGACTACACCGACGAGGAAGTCGAATTCATGCGGGCGCTGGAGCAATACAAGCGTACCAGTGGACGCATGTTTCCCACCTGTAGCGAAATACTCGAAGTCATCCGCGGCTTGGGTTACGAGCGACGCGCTGGCCAAGGGCACTGCGCCCCGGCGATCGGGGAATGCCCCGCTTGATTTATCGACCGTCGCGCCAGCTAAAGCCCCGGCATCGCGTCCGGGGCTTTTTTTTGGGGCTGTCTGGCGGCTCACGCCAGAACTGGCCTTGTCCCGCCGTCCGCTCGTCGCTACTGTCCGCGCTCCTTTGTTCTTCGCTTGCCAAGGCGCCAGCATGAAAATGCGCAAGCCGTATCCCAATCTACGAACCAGAATCCTGCCGCTCGGCGCGCTGGCCGCTCTGGTTTGCGCCGCGGCCAGCGGCTGTTCCATGGTCTCCTCGACGCAGAACGCCCAGGGAGTGAGCGCCTATCAGCAAGGCAATTACCAAGGCGCGTTGCAGAAGTTTCAGCAGGCCATGTACACCGACCCCAACGACGCCGACAGTTACTACAACTACGCGGCCACGTTGCACCGCCTGGGTAATCTGCAGAACCAAAAGGCGGCGATCGAGCAAGCCGAGCGTTACTACCATCAAGCCATCGATCGCAATCCCAACTACACGCAGGCCTATCGCGGCCTGGCCGTGCTGCTAAAGGAGCAGTCGCGCAGCGAAGACGCGTTCCGCTTGTTAGAAGGTTGGGCGCAGCGCAGCCCGTCGTTGTCCGACGCCAAGGTGGAACTGGCCCGGCTTTTCGAGGAAGTGGGAGATAAGCAGGCCGCCAAAACTCAATTGCTCGAAGCGCTCGAGCGCGATCCCTATAGTTCGCGCGCGCTCGCCGCGCTCGGCAAGGTGCAAGAAGACCTCGGCAACAGCGAGCAGGCGCTGGCCAACTATCAACGTTCACTGTGGCAAAACTCGGTGCAGCCCGAGATTCAGGCCCGCGTGGCCGCGTTGCAATCCGCGCTGGGGACCAAGCCGCTAGCGCCGCAGAACATGACCCCCGCGCCGGCCGCCAGCGACACGCGCACGGTGGTGAATCCCTCCCCCGTTTACCGTTAATCGCCGCCGATTTGCCAGGCGCGGCGCGTCACGGGTCTTCTTCGCCGAACAAGTCCTCGGCGTAACCCGGCGGAAAGATGTCTTCGCGCTGCTCCTCCGCCATCTCCTTGGCTAGCAAGGAGATTTCCTCAGGCGTCAATAGCGGACCGTGGCTGCGGGTCGGGTCTTCCGGCGCCGTGGGTGGCTCGGCGCGCTGGCGCAAGATGCGCTCATACCAAACTTCGCTGTCGATGAATTTGGCGCGGCGGCGTTTGGCCGCCTTTTGCACCTCATGGTCGCTGGAGACCACCGTCATCTGCCGGGGCACCGAATCATGGCGCAGCAAATCGCCGATCATCGCGTCGGCGTTGTCATATTCCGCGGCAAAATGCACGGTAATGCCGTGGTAATGCTCGCAGCGCGGCAGGCCGTGGGGCGCGTTCTTCGCGTCGAACACCACCGTGGTCCGCTGGCGCGTCGCCTCGTCGAAAGAATTGACAAGAAAATCCAATAGCCGCTTTCGCGAGCGTTCCAAAGAACGAGGATCGTTCCCGCTGCCGAAGAAGTTCGTCTGAAATATCAAGTTGTAGCCGTCGATCAAGAGCGACATGAGCGGGCTCCGGCCGGGCGCCTCGGCGAACCGGGCGATCAGGCCTTGGCGGACAGCGCTCGCGCCGCGCGTTCGAACTTGATGTTGCCCCCCACAATCACCGTCTCCGCGCGCCCCACCAGTTCCCAGCCGCCAAATGGCGTGTTGCGGCTCTTGGTCTGGAATTTGTCGGGATCGACCGTCCAGCGGGCATGCGGGTCAAAGATCGTCACATCGGCGTCGGCGCCGACGCGCAGCGTCCCCTTGTCGATGCCGAGGATGCGGGCCGGATTGATGGTCAACTTTTCGATCGCTGCCGGCCAGTCCAAATGGCCGGCCTCCACCAGGCATCTGCCTACTAGCCCCAGCGCGGTCTCCAGCCCCACGATGCCAAACGGCGCCCGGTCCAGTTCCTGCATCTTCTTTTCCGGCGCGTGCGGCGCGTGGTCGGTGCAAATCACGTCGATCGTGCCGTCCGCCAGTCCGCGGATGCACGCCTCCACGTCCTCTTGCGCCCGCAGCGGCGGGCTCATCTTGTAGTTCGAGTCAAAGCTCCGCAGGCACTCGTCGGTCAGCGTAAAGTGGTGCGGGCACACCTCGGTCGTCACCCGCACGCCACGCCCTTTGGCGCGGCGCACCAGATCGACGCTGCCACTGGTCGAGATGTGCATCACGTGCAGTCGCCCCCCGGTGGAGGCCGCCAGCGTGATGTCGCGGCTCACCATCACGTCTTCCGCCGCGCCCGGCATGCCCGCCAGCACCAGCACCATCGCCACCCGCCCCTCGTGCATCACGCCGCCGTGGGTCAGTTCGGTGACTTCGCAGTGATTGAGAATCGGCTTGTCGAACATCAGGCAATATTCGTAAGCGCGGCGCAATAGCTCCGAGTTGTAGACCGGGGCGCCGTCGTCGGTGAAGGCCACGGCGCCGGCGTTGATAAGCTGGCCGATCTCGGCCAGTTCCTTCCCCTCGCGGTTTTTGCTCACGCACGCGGCGACGTACACGTTGGCCTTGTCGGCCCGCGCCGCCTGATGCTGCACAAACTCCACTTGCGCCTGCGTGTCGATCGGCGGCTCGGTGTTGGGCATGCAAACAATTGAGGTGAACCCCCCCGCCACCGCCGCCGTCGCGCCGGTGCGAATGGTTTCGTCCTCCTCGCGCCCCGGTTCGCGCAGGTGGACGTGCATGTCGATCAGCCCCGGCGCCACAATCAGGCCGCTGGCGTCGATCACCTGCTCGTCGCCGGCGGGCGCCGCGTCCAGACCGGCAATGCGTCCGTCCTCGATCAATAAATTGGTGATGCGGTCGATCTGCTGGCTCGGGTCGATCACCCGGCCGCCCGTTATCAAGATTTTGCTCATGGCTGAAAGTCGCTGTGGTTGTTCTTCGGGCGGCGGATCAGTCGTTGCCGGCCAACAGCCACAACACCGCCATGCGGATCGCCACGCCGTTGGTCACCTGTTCCAAAATCACCGAATGTGGGCCATCGGCCACGTCGGGCGTCACCTCGACGCCCCGATTGATCGGCCCCGGCGCCAAAATCAGAATGTCCTTCTTCGCCTGTGCCAGGCGCTCCTTGTTCATCGCGTAGAGCAGCGCGTACTCGCGCACCGACGGGAAAGGCGCCGTCGCTTGCCGCTCGAATTGAATCCGCAATAGGTTCACCACGTCGCTGCGCCGCACCACGTCGTCCAGGTCGTAGCACACCTCCACGCCGTAGTGTTCCCACTCCTTGGAAACCAGCGTCGCGGGTCCGCAGAGGATGACATTGGCCCCCAGCTTTTTCAGCGCCCACACGTTCGATCGCGCGGTGCGGCTATGCGCGATGTCTCCCACCATGGCCACGGTGAGTCCCTTAAGGTCGCCGCGCCGATCGCGAATGGTCAAGATGTCCAATAGCGCCTGCGTGGGATGCTCGTGCGGGCCATCCCCCGCGTTCACCACCGAGCAATCCAAATTCTGCGCCAAGAGGTGGGGCGTGCCCGGCGTGCGGTGCCGCACCACCACCAGATCGACCCCCATCGCCTCGATGTTCTTGGCCGTGTCGATGAACGTCTCTCCCTTGCTCAGGCTGCTGCCCGAGGGAGAAAAGTCGACCACATCGGCGCTCAACCGCCGGCCAGCCAGCCCAAAGCTGGTGCGGGTACGGGTGGAGTTCTCAAAAAACAGATTGGCGATCGTTTTGCCCACCAGGGCCGGTATCTTGCGTCGGCCGTCGCGGGCAGCCTCTTTGAACTGCAGCGCCGTGTCGAGGATGAGGGTGATCTCCTCGGCAGACAAATCTTCCAGGCCGAGCAGATGGCGCCGCGTCCAGGCCGACGGTCGAACGCGGCGCTCCATCGTTTCGACGCTCATGTTGCTCACTCCCTGACGCGAACCGGCGAGATGTCAAAAATTGTCGCGCCACAGCGCGGCGGGGGCGCTCGGGGGGCGACGCTAAACAGATGCTGGCTCGATTCTAGCAATCGCCCCAACGAATGCCAACGAACCGAAATGGTGCGACAAATTCCTACTGCGCCACGCGCCAGCGGACGTTGAACAGCCACGTCATCACGGCCAATAGCGCCAAATCGAGCAGCGTGTAAAACGCCAAAAAGTAATAGTGCGCCGGCCACTTCCCCCCGTACAGGGCGTTGTCGATCGTGAGCGGCACGGCCAGCGACGCCGAAAACGGGCTCAAAAATCCGAGCCGCGCCAGCGGCGTATCGGGCGAGCGGCGATCGAACTGCACGGCGCTCTGCCCCAACGCCGCCGCCTGAGCAGTGCTTAGCGTTGTGCTGTTGGTCGCTAGCGCCCCAGACCGATCTTGCGCCGGCGCCCCAATGGAGCCCGGTGGCGCCAAGAACGTCTCGGCAAAAAACGCCGCGGCCGGCGGCGCCATGAACAAAATCAAGATCAGCAGGTACGAAGTCATCAGGCTGACTGACGTCTTGCGAAAAAAGACCGACGCGAACAGCGCCAGGACCGCCGTGGTGATGCAGGTGAGAATAATGATCAGCACATAAAGCAACATCGAGAACACGTTGCCCCAATACTTAGTGACAAAGCAGCAAGCCAACAGCAGCGGCCAGACCAGAAACAGCGTCAGCACGCTCGACACCCGCAGTCCCGCCACCAACTTGGCCCACAAGATCTGCCAGGGCGAGAGGATCGTGGTGAGCAATAGTTCCAGCGTTTCCCGCTCGCGCTCGCTGGTCACCGCGCCGGCCGAAAAGACCGGCCCCACCAGCACGTTGAACAGCAGCACGTAGTTCACATACCACGCGGCGTACTGCGGACGCGTCCAATAAAAGCAGATAAACATCAGCGGAATCGCCAGCAGCATGCTCATCTGGATCACCACCCGCAGCATGAGCGTGCCCTGAGCGAAGATCTCGCTCCGCATCTCCTTGTCGAACACCGGATTCACGCCGTCGGCCAACAGGTCGTCGCGCTTGGCCGGCGCAAAGAGATTGTCCGGAAACTGTCCGCGCTGAATCACCAGTCCCACCGCCTGCTGCATCTCCATTTCGGTGTCGACCACTTCCTTGCCTTCGCTTCCCACGTCGGGCGGGTGCATTAATCGACGACTGGTGGCGCCGAACAGCATGGCGATTACCCCAATGGCCACCCCTGGCACAATGGTGACCGAGGCGAACAAACGAAACCGCGCGCCGCTGTCCGACATGCCATACCAGATGGCGGCGGCCAGCATCGCCAGCGGCAAGACGAGCAGATACGACACCACCAGCGACGCGCTGGTCCGCTGAAAGTAACTGCTGCACGCCAGACTAAGCATGCCAAAGGTGGCGGTCGCCAACAGCAGCGCTAGATAGGTGGCGCCCACCTCGTAGATGCTCACGCCCCCCAGCGGCAGGCAGAGCACCACAATCGGCAGCGACGCGAACACGAAGATCGCCAAATGCGACAGCGACGCCAACAGCTTGCCGAGCAGTATGGCGCTGGGCCGCATCGGGCTGGCCAACAGCATCTCGTAGCTCTTGCGTTCCTTTTCGCCGGTGATCGCGCCGGCGGCGAAGCTTGGCGCCATGAGCGACGCCAGCATGAACTGCCCCAGAAAGAACATGTTCACCAGCCGCTTCGACGCCTCGGGGTTGGTGAGGTCGATGGTCGGATTGCGCGGCCAGGCCAGGTACACCACCCCGCCCAACGCCGCCAGATACAGCAGCATCAGCACAAACGCCCGCTTCATGCGCAGGTTGACCAGCAGTTCGCGCTGCAAAACGGGGTTTTCGAGCAGATACATGGTGCGGTTCTAAAAACAGGCGGACTACGTCACCAATCCCTTGGTGACCAGCATGAACACATCTTCCAGCGTGGGGTCCTTTTCGCCAAAGCTGCGCATCCGCACGCCTCCGGCCAACAACTGTTCCATCAGGCTCGCCAATTGTTCGTCCTCGGCCGCCAGTTCCGCCGTGATGGTGTGATCGGTGGTCTGCACGTTGAGCGTTTCGGGTCGGCTGCGCACGATCGATAGGGCGCTTTCCAGCCGGTCGAGCACCTTGATCTCCACGATGCGGTTGCTGCGGATGCGGCGGTACACCTCGTCGATCGGCCCGTGCATCAGCAGTTTGCCGCGCTCGATAATGCCAATCGAGGTGCAGCAATCGGCCAGTTCCGACAGAATATGGCTCGAAATCAAGATCGTCTTGCCCATCCGGCGCAATTCTTTGAGCAGCGCTTTCACTTCCAGCCGCGCCCGCGGATCGAGCCCGCTGGAGGGCTCGTCCAGGATCAGCACCGGCGGGTCGTGAACCAGCGTCTTGGCCAGGCACAAGCGCTGCTTCATGCCGCGCGACAGGCCATTCACAAAATCGTCGCGCTTGTGCGTCAGGTCCAATAGTTCCAACACGTCGCCGATCACCTGTTTGCGCCGTCCCCGCGGAATCTGATACGCCACCGCGAAGAAGTCCAAAAACTCCCACACCTTCATGCCGTCGTAGACGCCAAAATTGTCGGGCATGTAGCCCACGCTGCGGCGCACGTCGAGCGGTTGCTTGTTGACGCTGTAGCCATTCACCTCGCCATCGCCGCTGGTGGCCTTGAGCAGCGTGGCCAGAAAGCGGATCGAGGTGCTTTTGCCGGCGCCGTTGGGGCCGATGAAGCCAAACAACTCTCCCGCCTCGATCTTGAGGTTCAGGCACTCCACCGCGGTGAAGTCGCCATATTTCTTATGGAAGTTGGTCAATTCGATCATGGCTGCGCCGCCGGTTCCTCGTCGCGATCACTCAGCTTGCGTCCCATCATGGAGAGCTGTTCTTTCAGCTTGAAATAAGGCACGGCGTCGGCCGCCGGCGCGGCCAGCGGCCCATAGTTCAAGTGCGCCACAATCACGCTGGCGCGCCGGGCCTGCGACGATGTGGGGCGTATCGTCAGGCCGGGCGTGGGATCGTCTGACCAGCCAATCAAGCGGCGCTCGCCCGGTTCCACGTCCTGTGCCGCCAGCGCCAGCAGCGGTTCCAAATTCACTTCGCCAGGGGCGAAGCTTCGCGATGAGGGGGGCGGCGCGGCGTCGTCGATGGCGACGAACTTCGCCTCGCGCTGGACGCCCGGTGGCAGGTCGCCCAGCCATGCGGTTCCGTAGTTGGCGACGATCCGGGCGTCATGAACAGTCAAACTGGTGTGGTTCGTCACCGTGCCGACGCTGGCATTCTCGCCAGCCTCCCAGATCACACCCCCTCCCAGCGGCAGCATATGCTCGGCATGCACCAGCCCAATGGTGTTCGACGACACGCGAAAGTCTTCCAACGTGGCATGCTTGCCGCGCGCCAGATTGACCGCTGCCCGATCCTGCCCGCGCAGCAGGCCCGTTCCGTCGGGAAAAGGCTGCGCCAGCCCATGCGGATCGGCGAGTTCCACATCGTATCCGGTCGAGAGCGAGGTGTAGAGCGCGGCATATCGCGTGACATGCGCTCGATCCGACGCCCCTTGCAATTCGACGATATTCAACTCGTTGGTGGCGCGGACAAAGCCAATATCAAGCTGCGCGGCTCGCACCACCAGCACCGCCGCGGCCAGCGAAATGATCGGCGCGGCGATCCAGGCCCATTCCACGCGCCCCAGCAGGCTGAACAACCCCCAATTCACCGGGATCAACACGAACAGGTAAATCCCCAGCGCCGACAGCACAAACGACGGCGCCGGAATCTTGATGCCCGACGCTTCGCGCAGCGCGTCGCGCGCGGCGCTCGAGACGGCGCCAAAATCGTCCCAACCGGCCACCCCGGGGCCGTATCGATTCGGATCGGCGAACGCCGAAACGTCGTCGTCGGGGTCAGGTTCTTCAAACGGGTTCATTTCGGTGTCGCCGTTGTCGGTTCCAAACTGATGCCAGCGCCGCGGCTCGCCGGTATCGCGGCTGAAGTAGCGCACCTGCGACACGCGGCGCGGATTGTGCAGACCGGCGCGATCGGCCCAGCGCATGGCGACGCTCTCCTCGTGATCGACGAACATGCGCGGCGGGCGATGCAACAGCGCGCTGTTGACAAAGTCGTCGAACTCGGCCCACTCGATTAGTTCTTGCTGCGCGAGCGAAAAAGCGGTGAGTGTGATGCTACCGCGTCCCACCCGGCGAGTGGCGACCAGCGGCCGTTGCGCGGTCCCCAGCGATAAAGAAGCGGCCGGTCCGACCGTCAAATCCTCCGCCGACCACGGCTTCACCGGCGACAAGGTTCGTGGCGCGGGCCAGGTGACGTTGATCGGCGCTAGATCGTCCTGAGTCAACTCCACGGTCCCGGCGCTTGTCGCCGGGAGATAGGGCGCCAAAAAGCTGTCTTGCAGTTGCGCCAGCGATCCGGGGCCGCTGATGATGATCTGGCCTCCCCAGTGCAGCCAGTCGACCAGCGCCAGCTCTTGCTCATTGGAAAAGATCGACGGGTCGACATCATCCCAGATCAGATAGGCGACCGTGGTCCAGGTGAGCGCGCTGTCCGACAAGGGCGCGCGATTCTTCAATTGCGGCAGCAGCACCCGATAGTGATTGTCGATCCCCGGCGTGACCAGTCCCCCCGACGGCGCCTCCACGCTGGCCAGGGTGCGCAAATAGTTGTAGCGTTCCGGCGCGCGCGCCAGCGCCACTAGATAAAACTGATGCGCCGGCATCCGCACAAAGGTGAACGACTCGCGAAACACCTCCCGCCCACGCGTGGATTGCAGCACGGCGCTGGTCGTCCGCGCGTTGAGCTCGGCCGGCATGAAGAAGGTAACGTTGAACTCGCGGCGCTGCGCCTTGGGCAGCACCGCTGTGCGAGTCGCGCCTTGTTTGAACGGCATTTCGTCCAGGTCGATCGGCGCCATTTCGACCTGGCCGCGAAAGTCAAAATTATTGGCGATCGCGTCCAGCGTGGCCTGCGACCAGTGCCCCGGCTTGACGGCCCGCTCCACCCGTTCAATCGGGTGCGGCAAGGTGTTCAGATGCAAAAACTGATAATCTTCCTTCGGTTTTTGCTTTTCGAGTTGTTCCTTCTTTTTGCGCTCCAGTTCTTCGCGAGCCTTCTTTTCGGCCAGCTTCTTGGCGTCTTGTCGGCAGCCGCCACAGCCCGGCAGCGCCACGGCCACGAGCAATAGCCAGGCCAATAGCCAACAAGCGCCGCGCGCGGAACTCCTCGTAGAGCCTGAATTCCGATCGAGTCGCATGCGCATCTTGCCTCTGGCCGTGGTCCGACCCTTCGAGTCTAAAGGCCAGCGGCAACGACATAAAGCGATTTACGCGCCGCTGGCGCTAGATTCCCCACCTAGCCGCCGGTAGTCCTCTGGCGTGTCGATGTCGGCGCCGATGCCGGGATCGTCCACCTCGATCTCTCGCACGCCGTGGCGGCGGACAAGCGCATCGATGCCTTCCTCGTCGCCAAGTTCCGCGACCTCTCGCGCTATTGGCCACGGAAACAAGACGGGATGCCCGCGACGTCCGCCATGGCTCGGCGCCAAGATGCCGTTACCTGACCCCGTTTGGCGCTCGCCGATCAATCGATCGATGGTCGCCGGCGTCAACAGCGGCATGTCGGCCGGGGCCAACAGCCAGACATCGTCGTCACTCGGCGCCAGATTGCGTTCCACATGCACAAGCGCCAGCCGCACCGACGCCTTCATATCCGCCGGTGGCTCGGCGGGCCGCACGACGATCGCGCCAGCAGCCTGGCACAAGCTGGCTAGCTCCGCAGCCTCTGGATGCACCGTGACTAACACAGCGCTGGCCCGGCTGGCCCGCCAGGCGGCCAGTGTCCTTTCGATTAGCGTCGCCTGCCCCCAAGGCAAAAGCAGCTTGGGACGCCCCATGCGCCGGCTGGCGCCCGCCGCGGGCAAGATGGCGAACGCGCGCATTACAACGCTTCGACGGCCACGGCGCCCGGTCGTCCGGGTACCTCGCCGCCGCGATTGCGATGCGCCACCAACTCGGCCAGGATGCTAATGGCGATTTCGGGCACGGTTTGCGATCCGATGTCGATGCCCAACGGAGCAAATACCCGCTGCAAGGCGTCGGCGGCGATGCCTTGCTCGCGCAGATCGTCGAAGATCAGCCGAATCTTCCGCTTGCTGCCGATCATGCCAACATAGCGAGCGCCACGTTCGGCCAGGTGATAGAGCGCTTCCTCGTCGTGATTGTGCCCTCGCGTGACAATCAGGCAGTAGGTGTCGGGGGTAATTTCGATGTTCGCCAACGTCTGGCCAATGTCTCCGCAGATCCGCCGCTGGGCCCGTGGAAATCGCTCCGCTGAGACGCAATCGGCCCGATCGTCAACCACCCAAACGTCAAAATCGAGATCGGGCGCCCATTGTGCAACGGCCAGCCCCACATGCCCCGCCCCCACAATCAACAGCCGGCAGCGCGGCAACACCGGCAGATACGCCACGCCGCGCGACGCCTTGGGCTGAGGGCGGTGAGCCAGATCGGGCAGATGCTCCGCCACGCACGTCGCAGCTTCGGCGCTGGCCCCTTCGCAGGCTAACAGCTTGCCCGCCGCGCTAAACAAGAACGTGGCCGGCGCGGGTAGTCCGCTCGCCTCGCTATCGAAGGCAATCGCCTCCAGGCAACCTTCGCTTTCGCAAAGCGCCTTCGACAACTGTTCGTGGTATGCCGCTTCGGCGGCGGCGCGCAACGGTTGGATGAGCACCAGCATGCGACCGCCACAGATCAACCCATCGTCCCAGCCATAATCGCTATCGAGCTGGAATTTGACGATCTCGGCGCGGCCGTTGTCCAAGATGGCCAGAGCTTGGCGTTTCACCTCGGCTTCGACGCAGCCGCCGCCGAGCGTGCCCGCCTGGGCGCCGTCGGGAAAAACCAACATCGCGGCGCCCGCCTTTTGCGGCGTTGAGCCGCGGGTTTCGACCAGTCGGCAATAGGCGACCGGCCGGCCCGCGGCAATCGAATCGAGTAATTGTGAAACGATTTCTTGCATGTCTCAGTCAAAGCGTTTGCTGGATAGTGTCACTGGCCCAGCTTATCTCAGCGGTAATGGCCAAACAACGACGCGCCGGTCGCGCCAGCGACAAATTGGCCGTCAAACTCCTACTCGCGCCGCGCCACGATTTTCGAGGGTTCAAATTCCTGTCGCCGCTCCTTAAAATCCGTGACGCCGCCGATTGGCAATAGCCGCCCCGGCGATGCGGTCGCCGATCTTTTTAGACCATCAGCCAGCAAGGACCACGCATGAATCCCGAACAACGCGTCGCCGAACTCGGGCTCGAATTTCCGCCCCCGCCCAAGCCGGCCGGCGTCTACAAACCGGTGATCGTGGTCGGCAACATGGCCTACGTGTCAGGGCACGGCCCGCTTAAGTCCGACGGTTCGATGACGGTCGGCAAACTGACGACGGCGGCCGGACAGGTGGAAATTGGCCAGGCCGCCGCGCGGCAGACCGGATTGGCGATCCTCGCCTCGCTCCGCGCCCATCTGAAAGACCTCAACCGCGTAAAGCGGCTGGTCAAGACGCTCGGCATGGTCAATTGCGTGCCCGACTTCAAGGAGCATCCCGCCGTCATCAACGGCTACAGCAACCTGATGTCCGAGGTCTTTGGCGCCGATGCCGGCGTGGGCGCCCGCAGCGCGGTGGGCATGGGCTCATTGCCGGGCGACATCAGCGTGGAGATCGAGGCGATTTTTGAGGTGGAGCCGTAGCTTCACTACGGCTTGGCCGCCGCGCGTTTCAATTGCTTGCGGTGTTCCAGCGCCGCGGCGCGATAGATGTTCTTTTCGACGCTGCTGGTGGCCCGGTTGGCTAGTTCGGTGAAGGCCTGCGCGCGCAGTTCATTCATCGCTCCGTTCTTGGGCTCGACCGTGCGCACAATTTCGGTGACCTCGAGCACCAGTTGCCAGTTGGAATCGTCGGCCGCCTTTTGGGCGCGAGCCACAAGCGGTTCGGCGCCTCCCGCCGCCTCGAACAACGCTTGGTGAACTTCTTGCGGCAACGCCGGATTGAGATGCGTGGGATTGAAGTCGTACCAACCGGTGTAGTTGCGATAGGCCCCCGCCACCCCCCATTCGACGCGCCCATAGAGCGGCTGCAAATATGGCTTGGCCGCTAGTTCTGGCGGCAGTTTCAGCTTGCGCTGAATTTCGGCAAGCGACAGCCCCTGATTCAAATACTTGATCATCTCGCTGTCGACAAAGCGGATGGCCGCGATGTAATGGTCCAGCACGTCGTCAACGACCGCCGCGCCGCTGACCGGATCGCTGTGCGACGGCACGAGATGCTCCGGCTTGTGCTCCCGAATGCGCTGCAGCGAGTCGGCCCAGGTCGCCACTGGCCGCTCGTGCTTCATCGGGCTGGCCAACATCGGAAAGCTGTTGTAGTACAGGTCGCCACAACAGGCGATCCGCTCGTCGGGCAGCCATACATACAGGTGATCGTTGGTTTCTCCCGGCGCGTGACGCAATTCAAACCGCACGCCCCCCTCTTCAAACTCCAGCTTGTCGTCAAACGTCTTGGTCGGCGGCATGTAGCCGATGACCAGCTTGCCCGGCTCAAACGCCAGCGAAATGCCGCGCTCTTTGGGGGGCAAGCTAAAACCAAACTGCAAGCCGTTCAGCCGACCGTTGTACATGGCCAGCGCGCGGTACTTGCCCATCTCCTCCACATGCAATGCTTGCGCGATGATCTCGGGCTTGTCCGCGGCAAAGCTCCGCGCGCCGTTGCAATGGTCGCCATGAAAGTGCGTGTAGATCAGGCGCCGTATCGGCTTGTCCGTAAACTTGCGCATCGCCTCCAGCGTGGCCGCCGCGGCCGCCGGGCTTTCGGGCGTGTCGATCACCACCAGGCTCTCGTCGGTGATGACATAAATCACGTTGGCCAGCGCATAGCCTGTGGCGCAATAAACGCGATCGGTGACTTTGATTAGCTTCGGCACGTCGCTGCGAATCTGCGCCCAGGCCGCGCTCGGCAGCGATACCAGCGCCGCCGCGATCAGCCAATACCATCCGTGCCGTGCCAGAAATCGCGGCATGTTATTTACCCTCCGGGGCAGGCGCGTGAGCGTCCAACGGTTCCAGCAAAATATACGGGTTGCGATCGGGATCTTGGCGATCGAATTGCTCGCTGGTGTAGTCGATCAAGATCGCGGTCGGCGTCATGTTGCGGAACGCGTGCGCGATATAAGGGCCAATGGTCAGCCGGTGGAACAGTTTGTCGTCGCTGCGCAAGATGAACTCGGCCCGCTCCTTGGTCCGCACATCTTCAAGCACCACCTCCAGCGTCCCCTCGGCCACGCCAAACCACTCGCTGCCGCGCTTGTGAAAGTGATTGCCGCGCACTTGTCCGGGACGCTCGAAGGTGACGAAATAAATCTGGCCGAACGGCACATGCAGGTCGACTAGCTCGTCGCGGCGCAAAAACTCCACCAGGTAACCGCGCTGGTCGGTGTGCTTGACGCATTCTTGCAGGTCATATTTCATTCGATGGCGTGTCCGCGCGCTGCCGCTACTCGCCCCGTGACGGCGTATTTTACCAAGTCCCGGAAGGTCTTGGCGACCACGCCCAAGCGATTGCCCGAACCCTCGCCAAACATCCGCGGTCGATGCGCGATGGCGACTTCGCGCCACCGCGCCCCGTGGCGAATGCACTTCAGCGCCAACTCGGCATGAATGAACGCGCTGTCGCTCTCCAGCGAAAACTGATTCAGCAGCGCCCGCCGCACCAGCGCGGTGCCGTTGACGTCCCGAATCCGCCGCCCGGCGACGCTCGAAACCATGCGGTTGTAGCACCACGAGGTGAAGCGCCGATTGACCGGATCGTTCCGCTCGCGGCGCCAGGCCAGCACCAGGTCGCAGTCGTCGCGCTCGCGCCATAGCACTGCCACTTCCGCCGGCGGAATTTGGCCATCCCCCGGCAAGAACACCACCCACTCGCTGCTGGCCGCCAGATACGCCTCGCGTATCGTGGGGCCAAACCCCAGGTTGCGCGGATGCTCGATCGCGCGCACCCGCGGATAGTCGCGGCAGATCGCTTCAATCGCCTGTTGCGTGCCGTCGCGACTGCCATCGTTGATCACCAGCACCTCAATATCCGTCGCGCACTGGCCAGCGGCGGCCAGCGACTCCAAGGCCACCGCGCGGATCGTTTCCGCGTCGTTGTAGGCCGGAATACTGATGGTCAGTTGCGACAAGCGGGCGTCCGTCTGGGTACGATGGTGAACGCGGCGCCTGAAGCGGATGCCGCGCGTGGCATTCCTAGTATGCGAACCGATCGAGCGTCGTGCTACCCACCTGTTAATTAGCGAAAAAGCGCGGCCAACCCCCATTTGCGGCCCGGCCAGCAGCGGGCCAAGATGGGGGCCTGATATTTTCCACTGCCCCGCGCGACTAGCGAAATCGTCGAACCGATATGAACATCCTCGGCATCTCCGGCGGCACGAAGATCGGCAATCAAGATCCGGCCGCCGCGCTGTTGATCGATGGCCGACTGGTCGCCGCGGCCGAGGAAGAGCGGTTCACCGGCGTCAAGTTCTCCAACGGCATGTTGCCGCGTCATGCCATGCGGTTCTGCCTGCGCCAAGCCGGCCTGCGCATGCAGGACATAGATTGCGTCGTCAGCCCCGGTATCAACCATCCGGGCTTCGCGGAGACGCTCACCCGCTATCTGCGTTTTCAGTTGGGGCACGCGCCGCGCGTCCGCCTGGTCGATCATCATGTCGCCCATGCCGCCAGCGCCTACTACGCCGCCGGTTGGCCCGAGGCGCTCATCATCACCGCCGACTTCTCCGGCGACGGACACTCGACCACCGTCAGCCGCGGCGCCGGAGGAAACATCACCCTCCTGGAACAGATCGAGCGACCCAATTCGCTGGGCGTGTTCTACTCGATCATCACGCAATACCTCGGCTTTCAAAAGGACAGCGACGAGTACAAAGTCATGGGCATGGCGGCCTGTGGTCAGCCGCGCTACGACTTGACCTCCTTGCTGGAAGTGACCGCCACCGGCTATCGGTTCCATCACGAGTTGGCTGTCGGCATGACCCCCGGTATGCCGGCGCCCTCCAAGCAAGAGCCACTGTTCGATCGCTTGCCGCTGCCGCTGCCCCCCCGTGTGCCGGGCGAACCGATCCGGCAAGAACATTACGACCTGGCCGCCTCCTCGCAGTTGCAGTTAGAGCGGGCAATGCTGCGGTTGGTGGAGCATCATGCCCGCGCCACCGGCTTGTCGCGAGTTTGCCTTGCCGGCGGCGTCGCGCTCAACTGCAAGATGAACCAAAAGATACGCGAGCATGCGGCGATTAGCGAGGTATATGCCCCGCCAGTGACCAGCGACGCGGGACTAGCGCTCGGCGCGGCCTATCTGCATGCCGCTGAGCAGGGAGAGCGCGTCGAACCGCTGGCGCACGCCTATTGGGGGCCCCAGTTCAGCAGCGCCGAAATCCGCGAGGTGCTCGATCGCGCTGGGCTGCCGTTTCACGAAACGAGCGATCCCGCTGGCGCCGCGCTCGAACGGATTCTTAGCGGCCGCGTCATTGGTTGGTTCCAGGGGCGGCTGGAGTTTGGTCCGCGAGCGCTGGGCGCGCGCAGCATCCTGGCCGATCCGCGCATCGCCGCAATGAAAGACGAAATCAACCGCCGCGTGAAGTTTCGCGAGGAGTTTCGGCCCGTGGCGCCGTCGGTGCTGCACGAGGCGGGGGGCGATTATTTTCGCGACTATTGCGACTCGCCCTATATGACCCTCACCTTCGACATTGCCGACCGACTGGCCCGCGAAGCCCCGGCCATTGTGCACGACGATCGCACCAGCCGCCTGCAATCGGTGCATCAGGGGACTCACCCTCTCTATCACGAGCTGATTTCCCGCTTCGCCAAGGCGACTGGCGTGCCGATGCTCATCAACACCAGCCTCAACGCCTACAACGATCCCATGGCCTGCGAGCCGCATCAGGCGCTGCGCACCTACGCGGCGACCGGTTTAGAGTCGCTGGTGATCGGCAACTTCGTGCTCGACAAGCGGCTGCTGTAAAGGCATCGCCATGAACAAGGCCTTTGTTCGCGAACCCGACGACACCGGCGAGCGCCATTGCCCGCGCTGCGGCTCGTTGGGGTTGGCCGTGGGGCCGGAGACGCTTGGCGCGCAGTTGACGCCGGCGGCGCTGGCATCGATTTCGCCGGCGGCGTTCTTCTGCCCCTTCCCACAGTGCGAAGTGGCGTATTTCGATCTGTACGAGCGCGCGGTCGG
Source organism: Pirellulales bacterium (assembly GCA_019694455.1). Classification (NCBI taxonomy): domain Bacteria; kingdom Pseudomonadati; phylum Planctomycetota; class Planctomycetia; order Pirellulales; species Pirellulales bacterium. The sequence goes on along the minus strand of JAIBBY010000044.1, from coordinate 12,852 downwards.
CGTCGAGTCGCTGCTGCGCCCCGTTTGGCCCAAAGATCGCGAGGCGCCGCTATGCGCCTGCTTTGGCCTGACACGCGACGACATCGAGGCCGATCTTGCCGAAGGGGGCGTCCGCCGCACCAAGGAGTGCGTCACCCGCGCTAAGTCGTCCGAGGCGCGGTGCAAGACCCTGGCCGCCAGTGGCCGCAGTTGCGTGACCGAAGTGCAGCGCTACTACATGAAGCTGCGCGGCGGAGAATCGTAGGCCAAAGCGCGAACTACCGCCGGCGCCGCTGCTGTTGAGTCCCGCGCTTTTGAGCGCGTTGCACTAGAATCTCGGGATTCGACGCGTAGACCGTCGGGTCGTCGATGATCCACGGCGTCGACCCATTGCGTCCGTCGTTCTGGCTGAACACGTCGACGAACAGGTTGATGAAGTAGTGGCATTGAAAGCCATAGGCGTAGTGCGATGCGATGCGGTCCCCTTCGGTCAGATCCTCGATCCCCGGTCGGGCGTAGTAGTGAATCCGCCCATCCGGCGTGAACGACATGCCCAGCGTCCACCAGCCGGTCTGCTCGACCTTTAGCGCCTTGTAGTCGGCGCCGCTCTCGCGTCCGCGCACCGCGATCCACACCTCGTCGTTGGGGCGACGTCGCGTGGCGCGATAGTAATTGAAAAACATCCCCGGCCAATACGGCTCGGTCTCGCCCGGTTTGTCCGCTTTCACGCCGCGCACCGTGGCCCGCAATCCGAATGACGAGCCACTATGCTGTTCCCACTGGTCTAGCTCCGGCATGAAAACCCGCACCACCAGATTCGGGCGCTGGTTTACCGGGATGTAGCGCCCCAGTCGGCCGTCGACGTTCAGAAACAGATCGTCCTGCGAACGCTGGTTGTTGCCGCGATTGGGGATGCCGGTGAAGTGCGATGCGACCATCAGCGATCCCAGGCTCCCCTCCAGGCCCCCTTCCGGAGTCGGCACCCGTTTGACAAAGTCGGGACCGCCCCGGTCGGTCCCTTCGTACCAACGATTGTTGGTCGAGCGGCCCAGCGGCGAGCGCATCTTTTTGTCGACGTCGGCGCTCCCCTTGGGCAGGTTGTAGTTGTAGCCCCAGGCCTCGTCCTCGAAGTCGTCGCAGACGTAATCGACCGGGCGGCCGGTCCCTGGCACCAGTCCCGCCGCCAGGGCGGCCTGCGGCAACAGGATCAACGCGGAAAAGACAAACGCGGCGTGACGAGAGGGCGAGATTTGCATGGCCTGATCCATCCCTGAAGGCGAAAGGCGGCGACGGCGAGCGCGACGAGCCACCTGCCCGCGCATGCTTGCCCGGGCGGCAACGCCGCTACGATCCGCTCTTTCGGAGTATCGGCCCGACGGCGCGAATGTTTTCAGTTGGAGTTTTTTTGGGCGATTTGCCCGTGGCGTCGGGTCGCCATGCGGAAAATGCCCAAAGCTGTAACCGATTTAATGGCAATGCCTTGCGCTGTCAGCGTGGTCACGCATAAAAATAGTTGGATATTTTTTGTCCGGTTTTGGCCTCTCGAAGCGTCTTAGAGATTAGCGGGGTAGGAGCATTTTTCGGCGCCGGGGGCCCGGAGCAGTCCGGGCTCCCGTAGTCGAAATTTTTGTGGCCTGTTGAACTAGGTTGCGGGCCGCGACATCACATGGATGGGATGGCAAAATAGCGACGCAAGTCGCTATTTTGCTCGCTGCGTGGATATTCTCTGTCCGCAGTCTCTCCCAGTCTGGCAAAGCTAAGCCAGTCCAGGCCGATGCGCTGGGCTCGTTAGCGCCTCATTGCGCTTTCAGTTGTTCATCAAAGAACTCGACCGCCGCCTCTTGGGTCCGCTCCAGTTCGTCGCCCCCCCAACCATGCCGGGCGCCGAGCATGACTTCCAGGCGTCCGGAAACATCCGCCTTGCGCAGTGCCGTCGCCATTTCAAACGCCTGATCGTAAGGCACCAGGTTGTCCTTCGTCCCTTGGAACAGCAGCATCGGCGCGTCTCCCTTGTTCACGTAGTACAGAGGCGACACCTTGCGCAACTCGTCGGCATGCTCTTCCGGCTTGCCGCCGACAAAGTTCGTGAGCACCATACGGGCGATGTTCTCATCCACAACATCCGCCGCCGCGCTCCCTTCCAGGTTTGTCTTGGTGAGATCGACCGGGCCAAAATAGCTCACGACCGCCTGCACCTTGCTCGATTGATCACCCCAGCCCCCGTCCCCTTCAAGGCCGTCGGCCGAGTCCATCACGCCGAGCAACATCGCCAGGTGCGCTCCGGCCGACTGCCCGAGCGCCCCGATGCGATTGGGATCGACTCCCAACTCGTCGGCATGGGCCCGCACCCAGCGCACCGCGCATTTGCAATCTTCAATCTGCGCCGGGTTGCGATGCTTGGGCGCCAGTCGATAGCCCACCGTCATCGCCACATAGCCCTTGCGCGCAAACTCGCGAGTCATGGGGCGGAGCATTTTGCGATGCCCTGCCTGCCAGCCGCCGCCGTGGATGAGCATGACGCACGGCAATTTACCTTCTGCGTTCTTGGGCTTGGCAATGTCGAGCATCAGCTTTTCGCCGGCGCCGACGCCATACTCCACCTCCTCGCGAATCTCCAAGTCGCTGTCGTCCTGCTCGGGCTTGGCAGCGTTGACCAGGGACGGAAAACTAAAGGCAATGACGGCAATCCACAGTAGCGACCCGTTGCGACGAGGCATGGCGACTCTCTCCAAGGAATTTGGCGTTTGGCGGCAATCCCACAGCCTACATGGCCAGACGGGACCGTACAAATTGCCGTGTTGCGGTCGTTTCGGGACTGCCGAATAATGCTGGCATGGCGATTTCCCCAGATCAGCTCGACACCCACATCGAGATCATCACGCCCGAAAACATCGGGTTTCAATATCGCGTGGCGGGGCCGTTTCAGCGTTTGCCGGCCTACCTGATCGATTTGTTCCTCCAATTGGCGATTGTCACCGCCGTTTCCTTAGTGGTGGTCATTTTCACGGGCCTCGTCGGCATGATGGGGCTCGGCGCCGGCTTTGGCGTCGTTTTCTATTTCCTGGTGAGCTGGTTCTATCGGGGCTTTTTCGAGTCCATGTGGAACGGCCAGACCCCCGGCAAGCGGCTCATGAACTTGCGCGTCCTGTCAGACGATGGACAACCCATCAACGGCCTGCAAGCGGTGCTGCGCAATATTTTGCGAGCGGTCGACCTGTTGCCCGGCACGTATCTCTTGGCCTTCATTTCTTCTTTCTGGAGCGACCGATTTGCCCGCCTTGGCGATTTGGCCTGTGGGACGATGGTCATCGTCGAGGAACCGCGCTACGCCGCTGGCGCGCTGGCGATCACCGAGCCCGAGGCGCTGGAGCTTGCCGGCCGACTCCCCGCCCGGCTGACCTTTCCGCAAGGGGTGGCGGCGGCGCTCTCCAGCTATGTGGGGCGTCGGCGGGTCTTGCCGTGGGCTAGACGCGTGCAAATTGCCCGGCATCTGGGCGAGCCGCTGCGCGAGCGCTTCAACTTGCCCGCGGGCGTCAGCTACGATCTGTTGCTCTGCGCGCTGTATCATCGCATCTTCTTCGCCGATCTCGTCGACGACGTGCCGCAGCCAGCGCCTGTGCTGGCGGTGGTGGCAGAGACGTGAGCCACGAGCTAGCCATGAACAGTCGCTGCGCAACCAGCGAGCACCAGGGGGGCCCCGCATGAAAGTCGCCGAGCTACTCGAAAAGCGCCGCGACCAATGGCGCGAGCTAGAGCTATTGTGCGCGCAGCTCGAAGGCCGGCGCCTGCGAAAACTAGGCGCGCCGGTTGCCGCGCGGTTCGCCTCGCTCTACCGCGCCGCCTGCGCCGATCTGGCCCTGGCCGACGCGTATCAGCTTCCGCCGAACACCATCAACTACCTGCATCAACTGATTGGCCGCGCGCACAACCAGCTTTACCGCAGCCAGTCGTTTCAACTCAGCGCCTGGTGGCAAGAGCTGTTCGTCGAGCTTCCGCGCCGGCTGTACCGCGACAATTGCCTGCGCATCGCGTTCTTGGTGTTTTGGGGTTTTTTCATCACCGCCATGGTCATGGCCTACACCTCCGAGGAGTTTGCCGTTCAGGCCCTTTCCAAGGCGGGAGTACACGGCCTCGAAGAGATGTATAGCGAAAACCAATGGGGCCGCAGCGGCAACTTGAGCGCCGGCATGGTCGGCTTTTACGTGCAACACAACACCAGCATCGGACTGCAATGCTTTGCCTGGGGATTGTTGCTCGGAGTCGGCGGCTTGCTGGTGGTGGTCAGCAACGCCGTGCAACTCGGCGCCGCCTTTGGCCACATGGCCACCACCGATCAGCGCGAGATGTTCTTTCAATTTGTCACCGCGCATGCCCCGTTCGAGCTCACGGCCATCGTCGTCTCCGCCGCCGCCGGCATGCGGCTGGGGTTCGCCTTTATCGACACCGACGGCTACTCGCGCATCGATTCCGTTCGCCGCGCCGCCCGGCAGGCCATGCCCACGATGGCGCTCGGCATGGTCCTGTTTGGTCTGGCGGCTTTGATCGAAGGGATCATCTCCCCTTCCGCTATTCCCTATTGGGCAAAAGCCTCGGTCGCCTTTGTCTCCAGCGCGCTATTGGCCTTCTACTTCGTGATTTTGGGGCAAGCGGCCGGAGGGGCGGATGGAACTCGATAAAACGCGCATTGCGATTCGCGAGCGCGGATTTCTGAACATTCTCGATCTCGCGATCCGCGTCATTCGAAGGCATCTGGTCCCGCTGGCCCTGTTGACGGCTGCGGGCGTGGCGCCGTTTTGGTGGCTCAACTCCTATTTCACCAGCGTCGCGGTCGCCGATCTCATCGATCCAGAAGTTGACTACGCGGAAGTCGTCAGCCTTTGGTTTGCCTATGGATTCGTGCTGTTCGTCTTGCTGTTGGTCGAACTGCCACTGGCCACCGCGCCGGTGACGCTGTATCTCGGTCAGGCGCTGTTCGCCCCCAAGGTCAAATACGGCCGGCTGGGCATGGAACTGCTCAAGAGCGCCCCTCAATTGCTGCTGCTGCAAGCGCTGCCGCGAGCGCTACTCGCGCCCTGGGTCATCACCTGGTTTCTGCCGTTTGTCCTGTGGCCCTACCTCAATGAAGTCATCTTGCTCGAGCGCAACCCCATCTGGCGGCGCAAAAAGTCGGGGCTGCCCAACACCTTCAGTCGCATCGCCGCGCTGCATTCGCCCAACAGCGGCGAGCTTTTGGCCCGCGCCATGGCCACCGCTGTGCTGGGGCCCGGTCTGGTGTTGGCCCTTTGGGGTTCTCTTTGGTTTCTGCACGGATTGCTGACCGAGGAACTGTCGCTCAATGGCAGCGCCGTCACCATCTACCTGCAGCTTGCCATCTGGTGCGTGGCGGCTTTCTTCGCCGTGGCCCGATTCCTGGCCTACCTCGACTTGCGCATCCGCAACGAAGGTTGGGAACTGGAGCTACGCATGCGGGCAGAAGCCATTCGCCTCACCTCGCAGGTGGCCGCATGAAGCGCTGGCATTGGTTTTTGATCGTGCTTGCCGTGGCGCCGCCGATCGCGGCGGCCTGCCTGCCGCGCCTCGCGCTGGCCGCGCCGCTGACCGCCGAGGAAGCGGTCGAAACCACTCACGACACGCTCGATTCTGGCTGGCGCTATCCCTGGTACGACGGCGCCAACGACCGGCTGCGCAAGATTCGCAGCTCGGAGTTCGATTGGAACTTCGACTGGTTCAATCGCCCCACCGGCGGACTCAGCGCCAGCACACTCAAGATCATATTGTGGTCGATCGTGATCTTGGCGCTACTGATCCTTATTTATGCGCTGGTTCGGGTTTATCTGAACATCAATCAGCAGCCAGCTTTCTCGCTGGCCGCCGGCGCGGCTTCGGGCGCCAACTCGCCCGAGGACGATGCTCGCCGGGTGGAAAGCCTCCCCTTCGCGTTCGATGCCCGGCGGCAGAGTTTGCTCGATCTGGCCCGCGCCGCGGCCGACGCCGGCGACTACAGCCGCGCGGTGGTCTACCTCTACAGTCACGAATTGGTGGAACTGGATCGGCGGCATCTGATCCGCTTGACGCGCGGCAAGACCAACCGCCAATATCTGCGCGAGGTGGCTGGCCAGCGCGACCTGCGCCAATTGCTAGAGCAAACGATGATCGCCTTTGAAGACGCCTTCTTTGGCAATGTGCGGCTCACCCGCGAACGATTCGAGCGCTGCTGGAATCAGTTGAGCCATTTCTCCCAATTGGCGCAGGCGGCCTCCTGATGCAGCGCGCGTCCCGCAAATCGCTGGTCTGCCTGGCAACGGCGTTGGTCCTTTCTTTGGCCGGCTGCGGTCAAGAACTGAATTCGACCTATGGCGTGCGCCGCCCGTCTGGCAGCGTCAACGGCACCGAAGTGCTGGGACAATTGTTTGCCGAGGCTGGTCACGATGTGTCGAGCTGGGGATGGCTCTCGCCGCGGTTGGCCAAAAAGGCCGATTGCATCGTTTGGTTCGCCAACGACGACAGGCCGCCGGCCGACGACGTGTGCGCTTGGCTCGACGATTGGCTCTACGCCGCGCCCGGTCGCACGCTCATCTATGTGGGTCGCGACTACGACGCCGCCACCGCCTATTGGAAGCAAGTGCGTCAAGGCACGCAGGGAGAAGAGTACAAGCGACTGTCGCGCCGCTTGGCCGATGCCCAAAACGAACGGCTCGCGCATACCACCGGCCTGAAGCCCACGGTCGATTGTCCCTGGTTCGAGATCGACCGAACGCAACCGCGCCGCGACGTGCGCAATTTACAAGGCCGCACGCGCTGGCTGGACGGCATCGACCCCAAAAAGGTCGAAATCGAACTCGGCGCGCGGATCATTCCGCCATCCGACGCCAGGTCGCTCTTGCGCGACGGCAAAGATCGGCTCGTCAGCCGCGTCCAATACGACGACAGCCAAATGATCCTGGTCGCCAACGGCTCGTTTCTGTTGAATCTGCCGCTGGTGAACCACGAGCATCGCAAACTGGCCGCCAAGCTCGTCGACGAAATCGGCGCCACTCCGCAACAAGTCGTCTTTCTCGACGTGCCCTCGGGCAACCCCGGTATCCTGGACGCCGATCCGCAGCAAACGCATCTCGGGGTGCTCGATTGGCTCAAGCATCCCACCTTAGGCATGGTGGTGCTCCATCTGGCGGCGCTGGCGACCTTGGTGATCTTCTGCCGCGCGCCGATCTTCGGGCTACCGAAAAAAGCGGCCGCCGCCGCCAGCGCCGACTTTGGACAACATGTGGCGGCGCTGGGCAGCCTGCTGGAGCGCGCCGGCGATGCGGAGTATGCTCGCGGCCGCATCGCCGCCTACGAGGCGCTGGCCCGCCGCGAACCAGAGGTCGAGACCAAGGGAGCCACCGCCACTTAGCCGAATCGCGACGGCCACATTCTGATGGCCGCAACCAGCGGCGCGACCGCCGCAAGCAATTTACGCAAACCATACGACTGCACCGGGAACCATCGATGACCGATTCCGATTCCGCCGGACCTGCCGAAGCCGCGTCCCCCATGACGCCTCCCCCCGCCAATCCCGCGGCAGCGACCTCCGCGACCAACGACCGCTGGCAATCCGCGGCCAACTCTCCCACCAAACGGCTCTTCGACCGTGTCTTGACGGAGATTCGCAAGATCTATGTCGGCCAAGACGAGTTGGTGATGGGCACGCTCGTCGCCCTCTTCTCCGGCGGTCATGTGCTGATCGAAAGCGTGCCCGGCCTCGGCAAGACGCTGTTCGTCCGCGCTTTGGGCCGGGTGCTCGGTTGTCGTTTTGGCCGCATCCAGTTCACCGCCGACCTCATGCCGTCCGATGTGACCGGCTCTCCCTTGTTCGATCTCAAGACGCAAGAGTTTCGCTTTCGGCCCGGACCGGTCTTCACGCAATTGCTGCTGGCCGACGAGATCAACCGCGCGCCCGCCAAGACCCATGCCGCGCTCTTGGAGATCATGCAGGAGTATCGCGTCACCGTCGATGGCGAAAGTCATGGCCTGGAGCGCCCCTTTCTGGTGCTGGCCACGCAAAACCCGATCGAATCCGAAGGCACTTACAACCTGCCAGAGGCCCAGCTTGACCGCTTCATGTTCAAGATCGCGGTGGAGTATCCCACCACCGACGAGGAAGCCGAGATCTTGCGTATGCACAGCGAGCAGGTCGAATTCGACGCTCGACTCGACGAACTCTCCACCGTGACCAACGCGGCGGAGATCGTCGCGCAGTCCGAAACCTGCGGTCGCGTCCGGCTCGACCCCAAGCTAATCGACTACATCACGCGCGTGGTGCGGGCCACCCGCCAATGGCCCCAGTTTCACATGGGCGCTTCGCCGCGCGCCGGCATCGCGCTCCTGCAAGGGGCGCGCACCTTGGCCGCCTTCCACGGCCGCGATTACGCCGTGCCCGACGACGTGACGCAGTTGGCGTTGCCGGCGCTGCGGCATCGCGTGATGCTCACGGCCGAGGCCGAAGTCGAAGGCCGCCAGGTCGACGAGTCGCTCAATGAGCTATTGCGGACCATCGAGGTGCCGCGGCTGTGAATCGCGCCGGCCGAATCATTCTCGAACTCTGTCTCGCGCTGGCGCCCGCCGCGCTCTGGTGGTGGCTTGCGCGCGCGCCAGAGTCGGGCATGGCCCCCCGATTCTTCGCGCAGATCGCCATGCTCGCGGCGCCGCTGGGCGTGTTGGCCTGGTTTCACCGCGTTTATCCTTCCCGTCGGCTAGCCGCGCTCGCGCTGGCCCCGGCGCTCGCCTCCCTGGCGCTGTTCGCCAATCAAACGCTGGCGCCTTGGGTCTGGCTGCTCGATGCGCTACTCGTGCTTGTCGCCGTCATCGATCTCATCTCGCTCCCCAGGGCCGGCATGCTCTCCGTGGCGCGCGAGGCGGGGCGCGTGGTGTCGCTCGTCAAGCCACACCCCATCACGCTCTCGGTGCGCAATTTGTCGGCGCGCGCGTTCGACGCCACAATCCGCGATGGCGTCCCCGCCGACCTGGAGGCCCGCCCCGACGAACTGCGCCATCACTTCACGCCGCGCAGCCTGGCGGTGTTCGAGTATCAACTGGTGGCGCGGCGCCGCGGCGCGTTCGAGTTGAAAGAGGTGTTCTTTCGCGTGCGCAGCCGCATGCGCCTCTGGCAGCGGATGTTGGTCTTTCGCGTCGACACCACCCTGCACGTCTACCCCGATCTAAAGCAGCTTGGCCAATACGCGCTGCTGGCGCGGCTCAACCGCCTTAATCTCTTGGGCGTGCGGCGCACGCGCCGCGTCGGCCAGGACAACGAGTTCGAACGTCTGCGCGACTACGCCGTGGGAGACAACTACCGCCACATCGATTGGCGGTCGACCGCCCGCCGCCGCAAGCTCACCGTCAAGGACTTTCAGCAAAACCAAAGCCAGCGCGTCTACTTCCTCATCGACTGTGGGCGGATGATGGTCAATCGCGCGGCGGGACTCAGTCTGCTCGACCACGCCTTCAACGCCGCGCTCATGCTCAGCTACGTGGCCCTGTCGCGCGGCGACGCGGTGGGGCTGTTGTGCTTCTCCGACGCGATCCACAGCTTTGTGCCGGCGCGCGGGGGAATGAACCAGATGAATCGCTTGCTGCACGGCACGTTCGACCAATTTCCGCGGCTGGTCGAATCGCGCTACGATCGCGCGTTCTTGTATCTGGAGTCTCAATCGCGGAAACGCTCACTGGTGGTGCTCATCACCAACGTGATCGACGAAGTGAATCGTCTGCAAATCGAGCAATACCTCGAAAATCTCGTGGGCCGACATTTGCCGCTGGGCGTGCTTTTGCGCGACCGCCGCATCTACGATTTTCTGGACGCCAAAGCCCCGCGTGACGGCGGTTTGTATCGCGCCGCCGCCGCCGCCGATATTCTGGCCTGGCGCCAGCAAATTCTCACCGACCTGCACGCCAAGGGGGTGTTGTCCTTGGATGTCTTTCCCGAGGATCTCACCGCGCCCCTGGTGAATCGCTATCTCGATATCAAGGCCCGGCACCTGCTCTAGCAGACTGGGGAATGATTCGCCGGGCTGTGCGCATTGCAGGAAGCAATTCACAACATCGCGAAATGGATCGTGATTTTGCGAGCCGCGGCAGCGGGGCTGCGCTCGTGGCGAGCGGGCGGAAAGCCACGATGGATTTCTTACCCAGGGCTGCTAAAGGCGCGGTCGGCGGTCAACTTCTTGACCGCGCGGCCCGGCGATCTACGATTCCCTAGCGGCCCAGCGGGGTATGCGCTGCGTGAACTTCGGGCGTCCATCGCCCAATTCGCGGGGAAGTAGGCCACGATGGGGTTCATTCCCCGTCAGCCTGCCACCTCGTTGTTGATCGCCAGACAGGACGCGGCAGTGCGAGACACCTTCAGCCAGCGCGATCGAGCCGCCATCGAGCGGACCACGCAGGAGGTGGGGCGCTACATCTTCGCGCGGCTCGCAAGTCAGCATCCCACGCCGTTGGAGCGCCGCTGGTGGGACGACCGCATCATGTCCTGGGCCATGCAAGATGAGCGGGTCAAGGCCCAGATGTTCCGCTTTGTCGATGTGCTGCCCATGCTCGACACGTCGCAAGCGGTCGTCGAGCATCTGCACGAGTATCTTGGCACGGTCGCCGGCGCGCTGCCGCGCGCCGCGCGGCTGGGGCTGTCGCTCGCGCCGCCAAACACCTTGGCCGGCCGCGCGCTTGCCTTGGCGGCCCGGCGTAACGTGTTGGGACAAGCCCGCCGGTTCATCGCCGGCGCCACCGTTCACGAGACGCTGGCCGCCGCCATGCGCGAACGCAAGCAGCGCGGCGACATCGCGCTCGATCTGCTGGGCGAGGCCGTCACCAGCGACGACGAGGCCGATCGCTACCAACAGGCCTATCTCTCGCTGCTCTCCGAGGCGGCGCCGGTCGTGGCCGCCTGGCCCGAAGTTCCGCAGGTGGATCGCGGGTTGTTCGCGCCAGTGCCGCGGCTCAACGTCTCGTTGAAGCTGACGGCCCTCGATCCCCGCTTTAGCGGCGTGGATCCCGCCGGCGCCATTCGCCGCGTGGGCTCGCGGCTGCGTCCGCTATTGCGCGCCGCCAGCGAGCAAGGCGCTTTTGTCAATGTTGACATGGAGTCGTACGACAAAAAGAGCGCCACGCTCGCGGTGTTTCAATCCATCCTCGACGAAGCGGAGTTCCGCGGCGTCACCAATGTCGGCATTGTGACGCAAGCCTATTTGCGCGACAGCGAGGCCGATCTGCGTCAGCTCTGCGCCTGGGCCGAGCGCCGCGGCGCGCCAGTCTGGGTGCGCCTGGTCAAAGGCGCCTATTGGGACTACGAGACCATTCACGCCCGCTCGGTGGGCTGGCCCGTTCCGGTCTTTCAAGAAAAGCGCGAGACCGACGCCAACTTCGAGCGCCTGACCGAACTGCTCATTCTGAAGCATCAATCGCTCAGGCCCGCCATTGCCTCGCACAATGTTCGGTCGCTGGCGCACGCCATCGCCGTGGCCCGGCAGATTGGATTGCCCACCGGCGGCCTGGAACTGCAAATGCTCTATGGCATGGCCGACCCCATCAAGCAGGCGCTTGTCGATTTGGGATACCGCGTGCGCATCTACATGCCGTTCGGCGAGCTGATTCCCGGCATGGCCTACCTGGTCCGACGCCTGTTGGAAAACACGTCCAACGATTCGTTTTTGCGGGCAAGCTTTCTAGAAGACGCTCCGCCCGAGGAGTTGCTGATGAACCCGTTAGAACCCCAGCCACCGGCATCTCCGCCGGCACAATTTCCAGCGCATCCCCCAGCCCCCACCGCGCCGCCACGTCCGCCGCTTACGCAATTCAAGAACGAGCCACCGGTCGACTTTGCGATTCCGACCGAGCGCGACGCGCTATTGGCGGCGCTGGCCGACGCGCGAGCAGGCTTTGGCCAGCGCTATCCGCTCGTGATTGGCGGCGAGCGCGTCGACACGGCCGATCACCTAAACTCGCGCGACCCATCGCATACGGCAACCGTTGTCGGCGCCACCGCTTCGGCCACGGCTGCCGACGCCGATCGCGCCGTGGCCAGCGCGCGCGCGGCGCTCCCGGCCTGGAGCGCGCTCAGCGCGCACGACCGGGCCGAGCATCTGCGCGCCGCCGCACGGCAGATGCGTCGTCGGCGCAGCGAACTCACGGCCTGGATCATCTACGAGTCGGGCAAGGGCTGGATCGAGGCCGACGCCGACGTCGCCGAGGCGATTGACTTTTGCGACTACTACGCGCTGGGCGCCGAATGGATGGCGGCGCCGCCGCACATCGACGCGCCAGGCGAGGAGAATCGGCTGGAGTATCTGCCGCGTGGCGTGGCGGCGATCATCGCTCCTTGGAATTTTCCGCTGGCGATTCTCACCGGCATGACCGCCGCCGCCCTCGTCACCGGCAACACGGCGATCATGAAGCCCGCCGAGCAAACTTCGATCATCGCGGCCAAGCTCATGGAAATCTGGGAGGAAGCCCAAATTCCGCCCGGGGTAGTGAACTATTTGCCCGGCCGGGGCGAAGTGGTGGGGGCTCGCTTGGTCGAGCATCCGCAGGTGGCCTTGATCGCATTCACCGGTTCGCGCGAGGTGGGGCTGGCGATCAACCGCCGCGCCGCCGAGGTCTCTGGCGCCGGCGCGCCCGTGGTCAAGCACGTCATCGCCGAGATGGGGGGCAAGAACGCCATCATCATCGATGACGACGCCGATCTCGATGAGGCGGTGCTGGGCGTGCTCAAGAGCGCCTTTGGCTATCAAGGGCAGAAGTGCTCCGCCTGCTCGCGCGCTGTCGTGCTGCATGGCGTCTACGACGCCTTTGTGAATCGATTGGTCGGCGCCGCGCGCAGCCTGGAACTGGGGCCCGCCGATC